>JBCBDH010000026.1:0-19803 GCA_038529855.1 Bacteroidota bacterium
GTCTTCCAAGGCAATGGCACATGTCAAAGTAGATGAGGTCGCCAATGAAATGATGTTTTTTGATTACGAGCTAACGGGGTCTTATTTGGCCTATGGTGTGATCAATGGAACAGGAAAGGTCAAACATTTCACAAAGGTGCCCACTCCTGGTCCTCGTATCCCTCACGACCTTGGTATTACCGAAAATTACTCCATCCTAATGGACCTGCCCTTGATCTATGACTTGGCCTTGATGGCGAAGATCGGAAAAGCAGTTCCCGTGTTTAGAAAGGATTTACCCAGCCGTTTTGGTGTCATTCCACGCTATGGCGATGCCAGCGAGATCAAATGGTTTGAAGCCAAGCCTTGCTATATCTACCATACCATCAATAGCTGGGAAGAGGGCGATGAGGTCATCATGGATTGCTGTATCAATCCCACTCCTACCCCTCAACAAGATTTACCTAGAGGCACCTCAGCTGTTGAACGACTCAATACTTATCTACGACTAAATGCCTTTCTCTACCGCTATCGCTTCAATATGAAAACGGGAGAAACCAAGGAATACCAATTGGATGATTTGGGAACAGAATTTCCACTGATGAATAGCCAGTATTTGGGTAGAAAGTCTAAATACGCCTACAATCAGCGATTGGAATTGTCCAAAACCCTTCGTTTTGATGCTATCGTCAAATACGATACGGAAAAACAAACCTCCCTTACTCACGAATACGGTAAGAACAAATACGGCAGCGAATCTCCATTTATCCCCCGTGCCAATGCCAAAGAAGAAGATGATGGCTATGTGATCAGTTTTGTGACAGATGCGGAAACGGATAGCTCTGAGGTCATCATATTGGATGCGAAAAACATCGAGCGGGAGCCACTCGCCAGAATTCTTTTGCCACAGCGCGTCCCAATGGGTTTCCACGGCTGCTGGATTGATGGCAATCGACTGTTTAATTGATCGAATACAAGCCATATGGAAGCATATATTTTTGATGCAGTGCGAACACCCAGAGGAAAAGGCGCTGCGAATAAAGGCAGCCTGAGGGAGGTCAAACCCGTAGACTTGCTTGCTCAACTCTATACTGCTTTAGAGGAGCGAACGGGAGTGAGTGATCAGGAGATTGAGGCAGTGATTTTGGGTTGTGTGGGACAGGTTGGGGGGCAGGGCACTAATATTGCCAAAATATCGACACTTTATCATCAGTGGGGGCATCATATCGAGGGGATTACGGTCAATACCTTTTGTACCTCCGCCTTGAGCGCTATTGGTCTGGCCAATGCCAAGGTTGTTTCTAAGATGAATGGGCTAGTCATCGCTGGCGGGATAGAAATGCTTTCTCAGGTTCCTATGTTTGCGGATAAGGGGGCCTGGTTTACAGATGAGGAGGTGGTCAAAAAGACGGGTTTTACCCATATGGGCGTATCAGCAGATTTGATTGCCCATTTGGAGGGTTATGAGCGAGCAGAATTGGATCATTATGCGGTGCAATCCCACCAAAGGGCGGCGCATGCCACTAAGGAGGGCTATTTTGCGAAATCCCTTATCCCCGTAAAGGACCAAGCTGGGGAAGTGATCTTAGCACTTGATGAAATCATTCGTCCCAATTCCTCTTTAGCATCTTTACAAAAATTTGATCCTGTCTTTAATCATTTCATTACGCCCTATATTCGTGAAAAAATAGCGGAGAAATATCCTCAGGCACACCATTTAAAACATGTTCATCATGTGGGCAACTCGCCAACAATGGCAGATGGCGCTAGCCTCTTGCTAATTGGTAGTTTGGAAAAAGGGAAGGCACTGGGCTTGACTCCCAAGGCCAAAATCCGCGCTTTTGACAGTACGGCTTGTGAGCCCATCATTATGCTTTTGGGCGGGCAGCGTTCAGTAGAGCAGGCGGTTAGAAAGGCTGGGTTGGATATGAAAGACATCGACCTACACAATTTTGGAGAAGCCTTCTCCGCCACTTGTCTCAAATACCAACGGGACCTTGGGATTGAAGCGGATCGCTTCAATGTTAATGGTGGGACGATGACAATGGGGCATGCGCAAGGAGCGAGCGGAGCGATCATTACGACGACTTTATTGGAGGAGTTGGAGCGGAGAGAGGGCCAATTTGGTGTGGTGGGGATTAGTGGGGGAGCTGGTCTTGGAGCGGGAATGGTGATTGAGCGGGTTTAGCAAAACCTCTTCATGTAAGTAGATGGCTTTAGCAAGCGGCAAAAATACCTTGGGACAATACATTAAGGCTAAAAACGGCAAGTGCCAGATTACAAAAGTAGCCTGCACTTGCGTTCAAAATAGAGACATCATTTCAATAATGATCTATCTTTGTAAGGGCCCATCAGGTAGATAAAGGTAATCGCAAGTGGAATAGGGGATGGAGCTAAATCCAGTAAAGTGAACAAAAGAGAAAGTGAATTGAACAATAACAGGCAATCTTTAGACTGAAGAAATTATTTCTGTATGCCATCACTACTTATTGGCTATTGGCGACTTACCAAAACCCAGTCCAGCAAGCTCCTCCCTATTTCGCTATCCATTCACACCTAAATGCTACCATTTCCCACCAAAGCCCCTTATTCTGTTGATTTTTAGATCGATTCCTGGTTCATTTGAAGAAAAAAAATTGACGTATGAATCAGATCAAATCATTAAAAAGTATCATGGCCATTTTCCTTTTTTTGGCTCTTATGGGAAATTCATTAGCCGCCCAATCGGCCAGTTCATCTTCCCAAAAAAACAAGGAGGATAGCTTTAAAGCTTTAACCGTTCAACCGACCGTTGAATCCATCCTAACATCTTATGTTGAAGATTACAGGAACGACCAGTTCGCCAAAAATCCCATGCTATTTGGTGTTGAGGTAAAGGATCATGGAAGCTGGACTATTCACATTACGGGTAAACAGGTTAAGGATGGTTGGGAAGTCATCCTTAAAGAAGGCATGCCTCAAAGTCCCACCTTCCTCTATGTGGTCGAATATGCTACACTAGTTGGCGTCTATGAAGAAAAGCTCAATGCGATTACCGCTCAAGTCAAAGCTTTTTCTTCTGATTATGCCCCTATGGACACAAAATTTATGGAAGGGTACGAACCAAGCCAAGAAGAGGTAGATAAAATAAATCCTTTTTCTTTCCATTTTTGGACCAAAGGATTCCCTGAGAAAGTTCCTTTTGGTTCTGGATTAACTAGGGAAGCACATGGTGCGGATGCCGTACTCTTCTATTATCAAAAGGGATTTCGCGGTGGCTGGTTAAGAATTCAACCTAAAGCAAAGGTGAGACACGATCCAAGAGAACAAGCCATGCCTTTTCCAATGTTGGTCATTGCACTAAAGGGGGTTACGGAAGGAGAAATGAACGGCGAGCGCGTGTCTCTCTCTGAAGGTAATGCTTTATTTATACCTGCTGGTACGGTACACAAGTGGTGGAATGAAACAGAGGAAGCCTCTGAGTCCATCTTGATTATGTTTGGAGAAGGGGCCTAAAATAGTTTTTAAACTTTTATCAGCTGACTAAACAGGATGGGCTAATTATGCGATCTTTATTGGGTATGGAAAACCAAAGCATTGCCTCAATGCTTCTATTAATCGCATAAAAGTCAGCTCAAATGAAGAAAGGTTTACTCTATTTGGGATTATGGGTACTTATTGGGTGTTCAGCTGAGAAGCAGCCTACTACTCAAGCTTCCGCTAAAGCGGAAAAAATATTCCATGTTGGAGATATTTGGGTAGATCATCACTACAAGGGCGCAGGACTGAATGAGCTGGTCCAACTGGATGATTCGAGCTATCAGGCCCTCATCCTTCCAGAAGCTAGCCCCATTAATAATAGCCCTTGGTTTGGGTTCAAACTATGGTCTGAGGCCAAGCGCAATATCCAACTGGACATCAAATATGAGAAGGACTACAAACACCGCTATGTTCCCAAAATAAGTACAGACGGTAGGTCATGGCAAGCGATACCAGCCAGTCACTACAAAATAGACAGCGTCTTGGGAAAGGTGAGTCTACGTTTGGAAGTTGGACCAAAAAAACTGTGGATCTCCGCTCAGGAAAACATCCATTCAGGACACATCCAAGCATGGATGGATTCCTTGATCACCCTTGAAGGACTAACTAAAGAAACGATAGGAAAAAGTGTGTTGGGGCAACCTATTGATTTACTAAAAATAAAGAGGGGTAATCCTTCCTACAGCTTGGTATTAATTGGTCGGCAGCATCCACCAGAAGTCCCAGGGGGCACCTTATCTCTAATGGCCTTTGTCCACAGCTTACTGGACGAATCCGCACTGGCTCAGCAATTTATTGATCATTTCGAAATCATTATTGCGCCTTTGCTGAATCCAGATGGCGTAGACAAAGGCTATTGGAGATTCAATGCCAATCATAAAGATTTAAACCGAGATTGGGTGGAGTTTAGCCAGCCAGAAACCCAGGCAGTACGCAATTGGATCAAACAATACCCCCTATCCAATCCTCAACAGAAATATTGTTTTGCCATTGACTTCCATACCTCCTACAGCGGTCCTTATTTATTAGTGATCGATACAAGCGCACAAGCTCCCCCACAGCCCATTACCTCAAAATGGATTCAGCGCATCGAAAGCACCAGCCAAGATAGTTTGGATATTCGACCACGCCCTCAATCCCTACCCTACTGTTATAATTGGTTTATTAATGAAATAGGTATAGAGGCCGTGACTTATGAAGAAGGGGATGAGATAGATAGAGCCATCATTAAGCGACGGGCAGAAGATTATGCCAGGGCCTTGATGGAAGTTTTGATAGAAGAGCTGACTAATCTGCGACAATAAATGCACAACAAAAATGATTATAAGGCTGTTGAATACGAGATCAAGGAATGAAAAATATCCTTGATCAAACACTCAAACCGCCTAATTTCTAAACCTCTAACTATTGCTTTGCATGAAGTACCTAAAAATTCATCTGCAGATATTCGCTCTACTTTTAGCTCTTTTCTCTGTCGCTTGTGATAACGATAGCGCTGATGGTCCTTCAGTTCCCCCATTAGACCAAACCACCATCTGGTCAGGGCCAACAGTTACTTTTGAAAAGGCAGCGAATGCCGACCCTGCTTTGGAGGAAAATCAAGATCGCATCACCAATGATGTATGGCTTACCCGTGGCAATGAAGGTGGACAGATTTACAATGCAGTCACAGAAACTAGTGCAGACAAGGACGATAGCCCAGAAGGTACGCTTTGGGCTGTAGGTACAACCGCCAATCTTCAAAACCTTGACTTCAAAAAATTTAGAACCACCCTGGAAAAACCCAGAGAGAACATTGGGATAGACTTGGTTTTATTGCTGGTTGACGAAAACATTGCCATTGATATCAAAATCACCAAGTGGTCGCAGAATATGCAGGGTGGCTTTGCTATTGAGCGCTCTTCCAACTAGTTTAAGGTACATACGATCATTGCGTGATCACGAGCTTTTCGAAGTGACTACTTCCAATTAAGCTTACTTCAATGAGTTGGTGGTATTTGGGCTAAAAAAGTTGTCTGAGTCGCTAAATGCGCTCATCTATCACTGTAGAATCCACTTTCCATTATTCATTGCAATGAGTCCTACTTCCTTGGTATAATAGTACTGACCAGCGCGATAAACATTCTTAAACGTTTGATCCCTAAAGCGTTTTTCCTCTTCAAAAGCGTTTAGCATATAAGGCGTGTCATCAAACTCTTCGACCTGTAACCTATTCCCACTATATCCATAATCATGAATTTTGTAAATATGCATTTTTTCATCAATATTATCCTTATAGTCTGGATCGCTGCCTTTTATTCTATCCAAGGACATTCCAATGTACAACTCGATTTGATCATCAAAATTTTCTAAGATAATGTAATAAGACTCTATGGTGTAGCACAAAGCCAAAGCATATTCAGAGGTATCACATGCTTCGGTTTTTAATACTTTTTGAGAAAAAATATGCCCTTTGTCTGTCAAAGTAAACATAGCCAAATCCCCTGATTCCTTCTCGTAATAAAACTCCTTGCCAATGTCAAATTGATATTGAGGTATCCAACATTTACTTGACTCTTCCAGCATAACCGTATCCATCTGAATGACATCACACCATCTCACATATTCTGGGGATAGGGTATCTTCTTCACAAGTGTCCCCTATGGGTAAGACGCCTGAAATGGGTAAAGAGCTTAGACAGTAAGGATCAGGCGTGGGAAATAAATTTTCAGTGGAGGTATCACTAAAGTTACTTACAGCTAGTATGATAGCCAGGAAGATTAAATTTTTCATGCTTTAAATTTTATAAGTTTTAGTTTAATTAATCAAAGCTAATAGCCAGGCTTACTCTGATAATTAGTTCACAGCTCAGTAAATAGCACCTCTAAAAACGAGTACTTGATAGATAGAATGCCTTATTAATGCAAACATAATACTTTACCACCGTTCTATATGATCCTTAAGATAACTTTAACGACCTGCTCATCTGTGCTGTTTTTTACCGCTACATTCTCTGGGGCCCCAAACGAGATGTTGTTTCTCTCCTCAAAGAGACCTATTTTTGATGATCAAACTGGCATACCCAGCTATTATGCCTATTCAGTTCATCAAATCCTAAAGCATGAAAACCCAAAAGCAAATCAAAAGAGATGGCCAAAAAGCAAGTGCTATTTTCGATAATAGAAGTTTGGATACGGACTATCGAACGCTAAGGCCATTACTAAAGACGGGCCTATCCGTTTTGGACGTAGGATGTGGTACAGGAGCCATTTCCAAAGACATCGCCCAGGTAGTGGGGCCAGGGGGAAAAGTAGTGGGAATTGATAAGACCTCAAAGTTTATCGAACATGGAAAACAGGCTTATCAGGCCATAGCTAATCTCGAACTCCTGGCAGTAGATTTATTTGACTTTGAACCTCAGGAAGGTTTTGATCTTATTGTTGCGGCCAGGGCTTTACAGTGGTTTAGCCACCCAAAGGAAGCGCTCCTTAAGATGAAAACACTACTCAAACCCAATGGGCAACTATCCATTCTCGACTATAATCACAATCAATTGGAGTGGCAGCCTCAACCTCCAAAATCCATGCTGTCTTTTTACCAGACCTTCCTAAAATGGCGAGCAGATGCTGGGATGAATAATGGCATTGCAGCGGATTTACCAGAGATGATGAAGGAAGTTGGCTTTCATTCGATAAGCGTCCTGCCATCTAATGAGCACTATGAGCGGTCGAGGGCAGACTTTCAGTCCAAAGTTGGTATCTGGTCAAAGGTGGCGGGTTCGACACAAATGGTGGAGGAAGGGTATTTGGAGGATGATTTGAGACGCAAAGCCATCGAAGAATACAATGATTGGGTAGCGCACTCCGCCGTTTCTATGACGATGAAGCTCAGTGAGGTGAGAGGGCGAATAGCTTAAAGCTCCACAAAACAATTTAGAAATACCTATTTTTAACGTATCCATGTAAGTTGGGTATCCCCAAAGATTTTGTATTAAAGCTATCTAAATCAAAAAAGACAAAAATGGACCAGTTATTAGACAATCAGGCGATAGAAAGAGAATATACGGTGGCCAGTAAAAAACAGAGATTTATCAATTATCTTATTGATGTTATCGCCTTTTACTTTCTAGCCTTTTTGATAGGATTGATCGCTGCGGTATTTATTATTGGAACTGGTAATGAAGAAATGATATTAGAAGAGCCAGAAGAATCCCTGGTTACAAAATTAAGGGATTACTTACTTGGCTCTGTGCTAGTCTTATTTTATTATTTCGTATTTGAATACCTCACGAAAGGTAAAACACTAGGAAAATACTTCACCAGAACAAGGTCCGTAACGATGGATAACCGACGAATGGGCTTTTCGACTACCCTCAAAAGAAGTTTGTGTAGATTAATTCCTTTTGAAGCCTTTTCCTTTTTGGGCGACGAACCCACGGGCTGGCACGATACGATGACCAATACCAAAGTCATTATAGACGAAAATTGGGAGGATTACTACGTATGATGAACCTCTCCGCACCCCAAGCCTTATTAGTAGTATACTGCTAAGGGTACAGCTCTGCCTAGAAAACATGGCTACACAAAACCAAAAATAATGAAGAAACTAGTATTACTTGCCTTGATAGGGACGACGCTATTCGCTTGTTCAGACGACGATCAAGACCAACCTATGGTTTCCTCCAATTGCGATTTTGAGTTGGTCTTTAGTATAGATCAATTTAATAATGGCCCAGCTGATCCCCTTATCTTTAAAAATGTGGAAATTGTCGATAACTGTATGCAAATTACCTTTAGTGCAGGGGGATGTGATGGGGAAAGCTGGGAGATGGAGTTGATTGATTCCACGTTGGTTCTAGATAGTGATCCCGCTCAGCGAACCTTGAGGTTATCCCTCAGGGATATGGAAGACTGTGAAGCACTGATTACTAAAGAGGTGAGCTTTGACCTGTCCGCTTTAAAAGAGAATGATTCAGGACAAGTATGGTTAAATATCATTGATTACGACATCCCTGTTTTATATGAGTACTAAATGGCAAAAGCTAAAAATCTCCATTTCAGCTAATGACTTTTTAAAAGGATCGTCTCTTATCCTATTATTGATTGGATTGGGCTTGAATATTCCCGATTATGAGTAAAAACAGGCTTTAGGTGCTGCCCCTTTCTTGAGTAAGCAAGCCTCTGTAGCAGGGTATCCAATAAGGTGTCGACGAGTTGAGAGATAATCTGTATATTTATATCCATCCTAAATGCCCATCCATTTCGCATGGCAAGCCCAATATGGCATTTGGGATACCCTCAAATTCATGACTCAAATAAGCTAAAATGGCAGCAAGATTTGGTATTGGAATCTATGAGAAAAAAGATTATGCAGAAATACTAAGGCTATGTGAAGACAGCCTATCTATGGATGATACCTGGGAAGAATGGAGACAGTCTATGAAAAAGTCAGTAAAGAATTTCCGCGAAATAGGCATCAAGACCGTAGAAATCACCGTCAAACCAAAAGAACTGGTCGATTTCTGTCGAGCCAGAGGTCTTACTATTAATAGCCAAACAAGGTCTAATTTCATCGCCCATAAGGTAAAGGAACTCCACGAAGACTAAGATTGAGCCTCTTGGTATCCTGTAGCTAGCAAAGCCCCTTATACCTCATTACACCTCTAACTGGAACACAGCAAAGACTTGCCAAGCCATAACTAACAAATGTAAAACTCCTAATCCACATGTATTTACTTCGCTCTCATCAGCCATTTCTTAAACTCCTATTTATCAGCTGCTTAATAGCTGCTATTAGCCCCTTATTTGCCCAGCCCTTTACCATTCCCATCAGTACGCAGAGCCATACGCTGGTTCTTCAAGCAGACAGCAGTCGATTGCTTAAAACAGTTTATTTTGGAGAATCGCTCAAGAGCGAAGCGGAATACTCAGCCATTTATGAGCAATATGATTTTACAGATAATAATATTGGCATCTGCAATGCGGTCTATACCACCGCTGGCACCTGGAATTTATCAGAACCTGCCATCCAAATTGCCCACAGCGATGGCAATACGAGTTTGGAGCTAAAATATGTAAGCCATCAGCAAGAAGCACTGGAAGAGAATGTGCAGCTTACGCGTATTGTTTTGGAAGACCCCGTATATCCCGTACAAGTCATCCTTTTTTACAAGGTATTTGTGGAGGAGAATGTGATTGAGCAATGGACAGAAATCAAAAACCAACAAAATAAAAACATCACCTTACAAAAATTCAGCTCCGCCAATCTCTACTTCACCAATGAAGATTTTTACCTAACAACCTTTCACAATCAATGGGCTAAGGAAATGCAAGCCAATGAGTCAAAGCTCGGGCGTGGCGTCAAGGTTGTAGACTCTAAGATGGGAGCCAGGACGATGCTCTTGCAATCACCTAGCTTTATCTTATCATTTGACGGACCAGCGGAGGAGCACAGCGGGCAAGTCCTTTTGGGGCAATTGGCCTGGAGTGGAAATTTCAAATTGGAATTCGAGATTGATTCCTATGACAATCTTCGTTTTATTGGGGGGATCAATCCTTATGGTTCTGCCTATTCACTAGCGCCTCAGGAGGTTTTCAAAACGCCTTCGCTAATCTATACCGTTTCCAGTAATGGACTTGGCGAGGCCAGTCGCAATCTTCACCAATGGGCCAGGACATATCGAGTGCTGGATGGAAAAGGCAATCGACTGACCTTACTCAATAATTGGGAAGCCACCTATTTTGATTTTGATGAAAAGAAGATCGCTAATCTGTTTAAAGGAGCGAGGGAGCTGGGGGTTGATCTATTTTTACTGGATGATGGATGGTTTGGCAATAAGTATCCGAGAAATAGCGACCGATCAGGGTTGGGAGATTGGCAGGAAAATGTAGCTAAATTGCCCAATGGCATTGGCTATTTGGTAAAAGAAGCCCAAAGGGAACAAGTCAAATTTGGTATTTGGATCGAACCAGAGATGGTGAGTCCCAAAAGCGAATTGTATGAAAACCATTTGGATTGGGTAATTCGCCAGGAGCAAAGGCCAGAGGTTTATTTCCGAAACCAATTGGTCCTTGATCTGTCCAACCCTGAAGTACAGGATTTTATTTTTGAGGTCGTCGATCGACTTTTTACCGAAAATCCCGAACTGGCTTTTATCAAATGGGATTGTAATGCCGTAATTTACAATGCCTATTCAGCCTATTTAGACCAGAATAACCTCCCACAGTCTCATCTCTATGTCGAGCATGTCCGCGGTTTGTACAGCGTATTGGAAAGAATCCGAAAAAAATACCCCAAGGTCCCCATGATGCTTTGCTCAGGGGGTGGCGGCCGCGGCGATTATGAACTATTGAAATACTTCACAGAGTTTTGGCCAAGTGACAATACAGATCCACTGGAAAGGATATTTATGCAGTGGAATTATTCCTACTTTTTCCCATCTGTCGCGACCGATAACCACGTCACTAATTGGGGCCAACAGCCGATCAAATACAAAGTAGATGTGGCCAGCATGGGAAAGTTGGGCTTTGACATTCGAGTGGACGAACTCGATGAAAAAGAGTTGCTTTTTTGCCAAGAAGCCGTAAAAAATTATCAGGGCTTCAAAGAGGTGATCTGGAAGGGGGATTTGTATCGCTTACGAAATCCTCATCACCATGATGTGGCTTCCTTGATGTATGTCAGTCCAGATAAAAGTCGATCTATCGTCTTCAACTATTTGGTGAGTAATCGGGTCTTGTTTCACACGAATACTGAGCCCATTCGACTGGAAGGCTTAGCGGCCAATCAGCAATACCGCATACGAGAAATCAATCTCTACCCAGGCACTCACTCAAGTATTAACACAGCGCGCATCTACTCTGGTGATTTTCTAATGAAGATTGGAATTAATCCTGACATCAATAATCGAAGAAAGAGTGTTGTATTAGAAATCAATGCAGTCAAAAAATAAATTTCTCGGGCGGAGTTCCTGGGATATCAAGATCAGCGCCGCTATAGCAACTTATTTTATTTTACCTTGAGGCTTACTCCAAGGAATTCTTTAATTTAAAGTTATGGGAATGGATGTAGATTTATAGGTGGAAGATGAAAGTATCGAAAGTCCTTTTTTATCAAGTGGATTTATAGATGAGATCATTCTAGGGTCTTATGGGAGTATGATTAAGTCTTTGAAGAAAAAAGTACGGATAGATACTGGTCCCTATGTCATGGGGATAGTCTAGAGAATTACAAAATAAGATGAAGAAGATAAATTTATTAATCGTTCTGATTTTAATCGTTGGTGCTTGCAATACGGATGACGATAATAATCCTCCTAATACAAGCTTGCCTTATCTTTTTCAGGATGGTTTTGAATCAGTCAATGATGATCTCGATGATCTTTTTCCTTCAGATGGAAGTCGATGGACGGGCATTCAACTGGTCAATCCCAATAATGGAGATAATGCCATTGAGCTAGAAAAGACCACAGCGACGGAAGGAAGCTACTCCTTAAAATTTCTTTCAAAGCCAGGTGATGAAATACTATCTAAGGTAGATATAGAAAAAACTGGTTTTTCGGCCCCCATTGGCAGTAGCGTAAAAATCGAAGCGGATTTCTTGATCAATAATACAAATGAAAATTTAAAAGAACTGTTTCTCCTTGATCTGGAATGCTGTTCTTGCTGGGACCCTAGTGTCGCCAATAATCAATGCCCAGGAGTTCGATTAAAAATAAGTGGAGACAATAATTATCTCTCTATTGAGCGAGGAAAGATTTTGGGAAGTACGATAAGTCAAGTGACCCAGTCTTTTCCCCTGCAGGAATGGGTCAATGTACGGTGGGAGATGACGCTAGCCCCTAATGAAAGCGGAGAGAATAGGCTATTTATCAATCAAGAAGAGGTGATCAGGGAATCGGGAAAAAATATGCCTAATGCAGATGAATTTAGAGATGAATTTGCGGCCAGTGGGGTCGATTTTAATCTAAGAGCCCCCATTACCTATGAAAGACTTCAGATTGGCGCCACAGCCAATCCCACCCAATACGAAGTAGAAATACTCGTTGACAATTTCAAAATGAGTGTAGAATAGTTTGACCCCACCCGCAACTGTCGGACTGACCCCGCTTTGGCACTTCAAAATCCACCCGCAACTGTCGGACTGACCCCGCTTGGGCGGGGAGTCAGTCCGACAGGGTAGCCTTTCAAGACTAACAAAATAAGATGACATACAAAAACTTTGAAACCGAACGACTTTACCTAAGACCGACCTCAGAAGCAGATGCCGAATTCATTCTCACCCTGCTCAATACCCCTAGCTGGATGCAATACATTGGAGACAGAAAGGTACATACAGTAGAAGAGGCCAAAAATTACATCAAGGTTAAAATGTTGCCCCAACTTGAGCGATTGGGTTATGGGAATTATACGCTGATCAGAAAGGAGGATCAGCAAAAAATTGGTACCTGTGGGCTGTACGACAGGGAGGGGCTGGAAGGGATTGATATTGGCTTTGCCCTACTGCCTGCCTATGAGAAAAAAGGCTATGCCTTTGAGGCTGCCACTAAGATAAGAGATGCCGCCTTTCAAGAATTTAACATCCCAATGATTTGTGCGATTACAACGGAAAGCAATAGCTCTTCCCAGCGATTATTGGAAAAGATAGGCTTGAAGCGGAGTGGAACGACGGTCTTGCCCAATGACGAGGAGGAATTATTGGTTTATCAATTGACAAAATTAGAATTGCACTAGTAAGTGGAATTTAGCTGTACCCGCTGATTCCAAGTCCCTCGCTGCTGTTCAAACCTTAACCAATAAGTACCTGGACTTAGCTTTGATAAGTCAATACTATTGGTGGAGTGGCCCTGGTAGGTGCCCAGGTTTTTACCCTCAAGGCTAAAAACAGTTACCTTTTCAAATGGTGTACTTGTATATATAATACCAGTACTTGGATTTGGATACAGATAGTTGGATTGACTAGGTGGTCTATCAACGGCTACCACTTCAGAGTAAGAAAATTGACCATCAAAATCTACTTGTTTTAGGCGATAGTACGTGGTTTCCCAAAGAGGTTCTTCGTCAATTTCCCAATAATTATTAGTGGATAGACTAGTCCCTGCCCCTAATACCGTGCTAATGGTTTCAAAAGTGAGGCCGTCAGCACTGCGCTGTAATTCAAAAAAGTCATTGTTAATTTCCGTAGCGGTAGACCAGGAAATCCTGACCTGTCCCTTTTGCATTTCTACCCTAAAGTCAATTAACTCCACAGGCAAACTCATTGATGGTGCATTGATCGTTGTAATGGCATCATCACCTGTACTCACGGTATAAAGGGATTTATTGTCTGGTGAAAAGTAGATGTTTTGATTGAGATATAAACCATCTACGCCTGAGGCGCCATCTGTAAATTCCTGTTGGACACTAAGAAGACCAGTTGTACTATCTCGCGCAAAAATGACCAAACCATGATCTGAACTGCTTGCTGCTGCTATGTATTTTCCATCCGCAGAACCGTGGATACCTCGACCAGCATTCAAGTAAGTAGCGGTTCCCCCTATTTGACTATCGTCTTTGTGAACTTCCAGAAAACTCAAGTCACCCGTGCTGGTATTACGAGAAAAACAAGTCACGGCATCATCAGAAGAGCTCACCACATAAACATGTTTGTTATCTCCACTGATAAACAGACCATATGCAGAGTTTAACCCATCTACGCCATCTACCCCATCCCTTATTCTGCTAATATAAGTTAAGGCTCCTGTACTACTATTTCTGGAAAAGATGGCGACTGCATCATCAACAGAACTGGCCGCATAGACAGATAAACCGTCTGAACTAACCTTAAGCCCTCTCGCTCCATTTAGTCCACTCACCCCATCAATTCCATTTCTATATAGCGTGATATAAGTCAGCTCCCCCGTACTGGTATTACGAGAAAAAGCAGCGATAGCATCATCTGAGGAGCCTGCGACATAGACGTGTAGCCCATCTGGACTGACAGCCGCTTCATAGGCTCCATTTAAACCATCTACTCCTCCAACCCCATCATGGTAGGTTGCTACATAGGTCAATCTGCCTGTACTACTATTGCGGCTGAAAACCACCAAGGCATCATCTATACTCGTAGGGACGTAAAGGTGTTTTCCATCTGGGCTGATGGTCAGGCGTTTTGCGGCATTAAGGCCGTCAATTAAGCCCCCAGATTGAGAGTTATCTTTGTGTACTTCTACAAAGCTTAGATCACCTGTTTCTGTATTTCTGGAGAAAACGGTCACGGCATCATCCGTAGAACTTGCGGTATAGACATGGAGATTATCAGGACTGACGACCACCCCATAGGTGCCATTCAGACCATCCACTCCACCTGCGCCATCCGCGAGATGTTCATTGAAAGTAAAAGATTGGCCATTAAGCTCAGGGAGGACAATTATCAATAGGATAATCGAAAGTCGTAGGTAATTGGGACTTGAAATCATGGATACAATGGTTATGTAGAATCCGAGCACTGTTGATGTAATCCACTGGGATAATTTTGATCAAAAAGTTTGCCATTTATTGCAACATCCAGCTCAAAAACCAGTCTTTAAGAAAAACGAACAATATGAACAAGGTATACCTCCCACTTTTCTTCACTTTTCTGTTTACAACATTAAACGCCCAAGACAAAGCCATTCTTCATTCCCAGAAAACTTTAGATTCCGTTGGCTGGATGATTAAGGACGGCCTCGACCTACCTGGACTGGCCTTTGGGCTTGTCTTGGACGATAAGGTTTATTATACCAATGCATTTGGGATGAGAAATATCGAAGAACAAACGCCGCTCAAAACGAGCTCTCTATTTCACATGGCTTCTGTTTCCAAGCCATTTGTCGCCACAGCAGTCCTAAAACTCCAGGAGGATGGAAAGATCAAACTGGAAGATCAGCTAGTCGACCACCTCCCCTATTTCAAGATGAAGGATCAGCGATACAAAGAAATCACGATCAAGCAACTCTTAAACCACACCTCTGGCATACCAGATGTGCAGGACTACGAATGGGATAAAGCACAGTATGACGATCAGGCCGCAGAGCGCTACACCAAGAGTTTTGTCAACGATTCGCTGGATTTTAAGCCAGGAGCGGAATTTAGCTACAGCAATGCCGCCTATGATATTTTAGCAGATGTCATCGCCAAGGCTACAGGACTGACTTTTGAAGCCTACATGAGCAAGGCCATTTTCGAACCTCTGCAAATGGCCAACTCCACCTTTCTAAAAGCTGAGGTGCCCGATAATTTGGCCACACATCCCCATGAGTGGAATGAAACATTGCAGATGAAGGTAATGGAGATTTATCCCTATAATCGCATACATGCCCCTAGCTCAACTTTGCACTCCAATGTGGATGATATGCTAAAATGGGCCCTGCTCAATCTGCATCATGGAATGAACGGTCAAACTAGCATTTACTCCAAACAAACCTACCAACTGCTGACGACCCCAACCTGGAATTTCACAGAAACCAGGGCCATGTGTCTGGGTTGGTTTACTACAGAAATTGATGGGCAAATCATGTATTATCACTATGGAGGCGATGAGGGCTATCGAACTTTTTTTGCCTTCTTTCCAGACCAAAAGGCCGCCATTACCCTAATGGGAAATAGCGATTATCTGACCAATGGCGGAACCGTTCCGCACCTAATCAAGAAATTCATTACCAATCAACCAAGCACCTGGAAACAAAGCATTCAGTTCAAATTGAAAGATTTGATCCTGACTGAGGGCATAGATAGCTGTAAGGCTTTTTATTACCAGGTCCAAAAGCATCAGGAAGAACAATACGATTTAGGAAGCGGAAATATAGATCAACTAGGCTATTGGTTATTGGATCGAGCACACAAGGAAAAGGCATTGGAAGTTTTCTTGTTCAACATAGAACTGAATCCAGAACATGCTGGATTTCACGATAGTGTGGGCGATGCTTATCAGGCAATGAATCAAACCTCAAAAGCCATTGAGTGGTATGAAAAGGCATTAAAAATCAACCCTGAACAAGATTTTACGATCGAAAAACTCAAGAAAATCAAAGGCTGAAAAGGGAGCAAATCAGCTAACAGAATCCAGGGGATATCCCAGTAGTAAAGTGGTAGATAAAACGGTACTTTTCCCGCTTTTCTCTAAACAAAAAAACAGGTGCTCTGTTCCTTTTTGAGATTAGTATCTAGATCATGAAAAGTATAGTCTACATGCTATCGCTAGTTGTGTTAATCGCAGCCTGTGACAGCCCAACAAGTGGCCCCTCAAGTCTACGTTCCTCCACTCAGAATAGTGGAGTAAAGCAAATGATTGACAGCATCAATGCCGTGATTTCAAAGACCAATTTTAGAAATCACATCTACGAAAGCGGTCAAAAAGCAGCACTCCTTGCCCAAGAAGTCAATGCGGCCAAAAATAATAACAGCTTATCTCCAAAATTGTATACGGAATATGCGCTTACCCTTTTGAATGATGGCCAATCTCAAAAGGCATTGGACATCCTACAAGATATCCTGGAGAAATTACCTGATAATAAAGTCATCAATAAAACCACCAAGTCCTTCCACGAGGCCATTGCCATGTGTCATCTGCGGCTGGGTGAACAAAAGAATTGCATTGACAATCACAGCAAGGAGTCTTGTCTGTTTCCAATTAAAGGAAAAGGCATCCATACAGATAAAACTGGTTCAAAAGCAGCCATCCAAAAGTACAAAGAGATACTAGCTGTCTTTCCAGACGATCTCAGAACCCGTTGGTTGATCAATCTGGCTCATATGACCATTGGCGAATACCCCAATGGCGTACCCTCCAAATACCTCATTCCCCCCTCGCTTTTTCAATCAGAATACGCCCTTGCAGAATTTGAAAATATTGCACTAGACCTTGGTTTGGACGTCAGTGGTCTGGCGGGGGGAGTGATTGTGGATGATTTTAATAATGATGGTTGGAATGACATTGTTCTATCAACCTGGGGGATGTTTGGCCAAATTCAGGTATTCTTCAGCGATACCAAGGGGGGATTTGAAGAACGGAAGGAGGGCGCTGGGCTAAAAGGCTTGGTTGGAGGACTGAATCTGATTCAGGCGGATTATGATAATGATGGCTTTCTGGATTTTTATGTCATCAGAGGAGCCTGGCGAGGACTGGACTGGATGGGACAATTGCCCAATTCACTGATTAGAAATAATGGAGATGGGACCTTTTCAGACGTCACCCTGTCTGCGGGCCTGTACCATGCCGCACCCACTCAGTCTGCCGTTTGGTTTGATTTCAATGTGGATGGTCATTTGGATTTATTTGTGGGGAATGAAACCCATACGACCCAGGAAATACATCCCAGCCAGCTATTTAGGAATAATGGAGATGGGACTTTCAGCGATGTTGCCCCTCAATTGGGGATGGATTTGAGCGCCTATATAAAAGGCGTGGCGGCAGGGGATGTCAATAATGACAATTTGCCCGATCTGTATATCTCTGTGATTGCGGGGGCCAATTATCTGTATTTGAACAAAGGGGGAAGTGAGCTGGCGAACTGGCAATTTGAGGAAGTGGCTCAGCAGTGGGGCGTGCAAGAACCCGCAGAAAGCTTTCCCACCTGGTTTTTTGATTATAATAATGATGGCTATGAGGATATTTTTGTCTCCTGTTATGATCGCTTTTCTTTATACCAACAATCCAGCGAAGTCGCCGCAGACTATCTTGGGGTAAAACCCAATGCGGATTGGCCAAGGTTATACCTCAATAAGGCAGGCGAGGGATTTGACAATCAAACCCAGGAAGCAGGGCTGCAAAGGATTCTGCCAGCGATGGGCTGTAATTATGGCGATCTGGATAATGACGGTTGGCTCGACTTTTACCTAGGGACTGGGGCACCAGATTATCGAGCGGTTGTGCCCAATAGAATGCTCAGAAATAACCAAGGAGCAGGCTATCTGGATGTGACCTTTGCTGGTAATTTTGGGCATATTCAAAAAGGGCATGGGGTCAGCTTTGCGGATTTGGATAATGATGGCGATCAGGATATCTATGTGGTGATGGGGGGCTCCGTTTCAGGAGATATTGCCCAGAATGTATTGTTTGAAAACCCAGGTTCAGAAAATAGCTGGGTCAATATTCGCCTTGTGGGCCAAAAATCGAATCGCTCGGCCATTGGTGCCAAGATCAAATTGAGTGTAAAAAGACCCAATGGCTCAATACAGGACATCTACAATACGGTGAGTTCTGGTGGGAGCTTTGGGGCCAATAGCTTAAGTCAGGAAATTGGCTTGGGGCAGGTGAGCGCTATTGCGAATCTGGCAGTCAATTGGCCAGATAAAAATCCCCAATATATAGACTACGGGCCCATTGAAATCAATCGCTTCCTAGAGATCAAAGAGCAGGAAACAGAAGTATCCTATCGCGACGTTTCGCCAGTTGCTTTTGCCAAGAATAAAGCCAATCACCACCATCACCACCACCACCATTGATTGCGCTCTTCCCAGCCTTTGCCCGCTTGGGTAAGCCATCGTAAAATCATTTTGGATCAATGCATTAAGAAGAGCGCACAGGTGATCAGTCTGCCCCTACCATCCAAAAATCCTGAATATCCTTTAGTCTTTCCGCGAAATCCATAAGCACTAAGTGGATGGGTTCTCTATTTTTGTAGGGAGAATTGATCCTTTACATCACAAATCAAGAATAATGAATAAAACAATCTTAATCACTGGTGCAAGCTCTGGAATTGGTAAGGCGACGGCAAGGTTTTTTCAAGAGAAGGGATGGAATGTTATTGCTACCATGCGAACACCTGAGAAAGAAGAGGAGCTAAATCAGCTCACCAATGTATTAGTTACCAGGCTGGATGTACTTGACTTGGAAAGTATTGACCAGGCGATAGCAGCGGGTATAGCGCAATTTGGAAAAATAGATGTGGTCTTGAATAATGCGGGTTATGGATTGATGGGCTCATTCGAATCAATCAGTAGGGAGAGCATGATCCGTCAGTTTGGCGTCAATGTCCAGGGATTATTTGATGTGACCCAGAAAGCATTGCCCCACTTCAGGAAAAACAAAAGCGGCATGTTTATTAATGTCTCTTCCATAGGCGGCAGGATAACTTTCCCCTTTATTTCCTTGTACCATTCCACCAAATTTGCGGTAGAGGGTTTTAGTGAATCCCTGCGTTGGGAATTGGCAGAGATAGGCGTAAAAGTAAAAATCGTAGAGCCAGGAGGTGTCGCTACTGATTTTGGTGGTCGCTCAATGGATATGCAACACAATCCTGGCTCTACGATTTTTACTTTTACGCCTATCTCTGCCAATTCCCAACGCAGGGATTCACTAAAACCCTCT
>JBCBDH010000027.1:0-19573 GCA_038529855.1 Bacteroidota bacterium
TTTACCAATCTACAGGCCCAATACTTCGGCAGAAACAAACCGCGTTACCAAAAATTTGATTTTGAAGTCTACGAAAGCCCCCACTTCGAAGTCTATCACTACCTCGAAAACGAGGATCTTCGCCATCAACTCACTCAGTATAGCGAAGATTGGTATCTACTTCATCAAGCCATCCTACAGGATACTTTTCGCCACAAAAATCCCATCCTGTTTTATAACAACCACGCTGATTTTCAGCAAACCAATGCCATCAGTGGCAGCTTGAGCGTGGGGACAGGTGGGGTGACGGAGGGCTTTAAAAATCGAGTCGTCATGCCCATTACCCCTAGTCATCAGCAAACCCATCATGTCTTAGGACATGAATTGGTCCATGCTTTTCAATACCATCTGTTGACGACTGGCGACTCCACCTCTCTGCGATCTATTCAAAACCTGCCGCTTTGGCTAGTCGAAGGACTGGCAGAGTACCTATCCATTGGTAGAGTAGATGCTCATACGGCCATGTGGATGCGCGATGCCGTATTGCGCGACGATGTACCCACAATCAAGGAACTCGCCAATCCCAGATATTTTCCCTACCGTTATGGACAAGCCTTTTGGGCCTTCCTCACGGGTACTTATGGCGATGGTATCATCCGTCCTTTCTTCATAGAAACGGCCAAAGTCGGACTGGAAGCAGCTATTCAATTGGTTTTAAAGACCAATATTGAGACGCTTTCTGGTAGGTGGGTGTCGGCCTTAGAAACACAGTACGGAAGTGTAGCCAGTAGCGGTAAAGAACGGAAGGTGGGAAAGCGCATTCTCTTTGCAGATAATGCCGGACGAATGAATATTTCTCCAGTCATTAGCCCTAATGGTAAATATGTCGTTTTCTTTTCTGAACAGCGTCTATTCTCCCTTGATTTATACCTAGCAGAAGCAATCAACGGAAAAATCGTTCGTCGATTGGCCAGTACCACCCGCGAAGGACACATCGATGATTTTAGCTCTTTGGAATCTGCAGGAACTTGGTCGCCAGATAGTCGCCGATTTGCGCTGGTCGCTTTCAAAAAAGGCCAACAAATTCTTTTGATCAAAGACATTCGAACGGGCAAAACACTGGAAGAAATAGAGATAGAAGGCGTACCAGCCATTAGCAACCCAGCTTGGTCACCAGATGGTAAGAAGATTCTATTCACTGGTTTGGTGGATGGGCAGAGCGATTTGTACATGGTCCAACTGAAGAATAAAAAAGTCACACAACTCACTAATGACGAATGGTCAACCGTGCAAGCCAACTGGTCGCCCAATGGCGAGCAAATCGTTTTTGCAACAGATCAAATCAGTCGCCAAAATGGACGTACTTTTGGCAAATGGACTTTTAATTTGGCCACACTCGATCTTGCCAGCAGAGATATCAACCCAATCTCTGTATTCCCAGGTGCGGATAATCTCAATCCATTATTTGACGCTGAAGGGAATATCCTCTTCCTGTCGAATCGCGACGGCTATCGCAATATCTATCGCTACAAAGTGGCTGAAGAACAAGTTGATCAATTGACAGATTTGATGACTGGCGTAAGTGGTATCACGCCCTACTCTCCAGCTCTTTCCGTCGCTCGAAAACGCGACCGATTGGTTTTTTCTCATTATTCCAACAATCAATACGCCATTTACCAGACGGCAATCAAGAACTTAACCCAGAGGCCAGTCTCTGCTTTGGATGTCGATATGACAGCGGCTACGCTGCCCGTGGCCAATGGCGATCATAAAGATGTTGTCAGCGGCAATTTGGCCAAACTAGACCTCTTGCAGCCTTTGGAGGACAATCTATTCAAGGAGAAAAAATATGTCCCAAAATTCCGCCTTGATCACGTGGGAGGAGGAGCAGGTGTAGGCATAGCAGCAGGTAATGCTTTTGGCAATCCCACTGCGCTAGCTGGTGGTGTCGATATGCTGTTCAGCGATATTCTGGGTAATAATCAATTGTATACTGGCCTCTCCCTCAATGGAGAAATTCAGGATTTGGGAGGACAATTGGTCTATATCAATCGAAAGAATAAAATCGCCTGGGGGGCTCGCCTATCGCATATTCCCTTCCGAACGGGGCAGAGCTTTCTGGGGGGTATAGATACATTAAACCTTGGTGATGGTTTGCAAGTACCCGCCCAGTTGGTGGTTGCTGACCTTTGGCGGATTTTTGAAGACCAGGCAGGTGTTTTTGCTCAATGGTCCCTATCTAAAACCCAGCGCTTTGAGCTAGGTGGTGCCTTTACCCGCTACAGCTATCGCATTGATCGCTTTAATAATTACTATGATGAATTTGGCCGTTTGCTGGTACAGGAGCGGGAACGAATAGATGCGCCAGATGGTTTTAATCTGCTCAGTGTCAATGCCGCTTTTGTGGGGGATAACTCTTACTTTGGTATAGCCTCCCCCCTACAAGGCTATCGCTATCGCCTGGCTGCAGAGAAGTTTTTTGGCGAATGGGATTTCTACCGACTAACGGCTGATTTTCGGAAATACCAATACCTCAAGCCCATTAGCTTAGCCTTCAGAGCTTTGCACTTTGGCAATTATGGACAGACCAATGGGCAGTTGATCAACAGTCAATTTGTGGGGAATCCTATTTTTGTACGCGGCTATGGCATTAATGCCTTTGATCGCTTTCAGGAATGGGGATTGGATATTGATCAGTTGACTGGTAGTAAATTATTGGTGACTAATTTTGAAATTCGACTGCCCTTTACTGGGCCAGAGCGGCTATCGGCCATTTCGTCCAAATTCCTTTTTTCTGAATTGGCACTTTTTGTCGATGGTGGATTAACTTGGGACAGCTTTGATGAGTTTCGCAATGACCCTGAGCAAATTAATTCGGTTCGGCCCCAGCCTATTTTGAGTACGGGGCTCTCTCTGCGGGTCAATTTGTTTGGTGCTTTGATCGTGGAGCCTTACTACGCTTTTCCCATACAGCAAAATACCCGAGGGGTATTCGGTTTGAATATCGTTCCTGGTTGGTAATTTCGGAGAGCGATTAGTGACGTTTGATAAGTTGTTTGGTTTCCAACAGTTGACTGACTTTGGCGATGAGTTCAAACTCATAAGCTGAGCGTTCGGCGATGTCTAGAAGGCTGTTGGAACCATCTGACAAATTGAGTATCCACAACATAGCCATTTGCATTTGTTTGCGATCACTGTCTCCTCCAATCGCTTCATAAAGTCCGCGTTTGCCCAATTGTGGCTCCCCATAAGGCTGCAAATTGATATAGGTGAAGTTATGCTCCAACAAGCCAATGACCTTTTGGTAAATATCAAAAGACTCTTCTAAATATAGTGGCTGGACCAGTTGTAAATCATCTGCTGAGCTGTGGTATTCGGGATACTGCCCAAATTGAGAGCGTGTCAAATTGCCCACTGCCAAATTAAAGCCTGGCGAGCAAAATTGACGTTCATCATAACCATAGGGAAAAAAATCAATGATTTGATGAGGCCGCCCAGAAGTTTTCAATACCTGCGCAACTACCCGATCAATCTCCGCATCTCCCTGCCGACTTTTCTTATAGGTAAAATCACCTGGGTCACCCAATAGCGAAGCGACTAAACCATGTTCAATCTTACTCACCTTATCCTTATTCCTAGCCAACCAAGTGATCGCCCCAATCGTACCAGGAATAAATAAAAACCGATAGGAATAGCGCCGTGGAGCACTAGCCAATTGCTGCGCCAAATGCGTAATGATACTCAGCCCAGCACAATTATCATTAGCCAAAGAAGGATGGCAAATATGCGCTGTCAGCAATACTTCTTCTGTCGTCTCCCCAGGCAAGTAATATTCCCCATAGGTCAAATGTCCTGCTGTAAGTCGACTGTCAATACAGACCTCGTATTCACCGTCAGGGAGATTTTCCAGTTGTCGATGTGACAGACAAAAACCCCAATTTTCCTGATAGTAAGAAGTGCGATAAGGAATCCAGTCAGGATGTTTGGGAAGGGAAAAAAGATGAGGTTTTAGATCATCCAGTGATATTTTTTGATGGATCGGTATGCTATAGTTAAGCACATGTAAATTGTGCTGCTTAAAATCTATAATCTTGCGTCCTTTGGGGTCTTTTACCCAAGCATCTGTAATATTCCACTCCTTGGGAATGGTCCAATCGAGTACAGCAGTTCCCGTCGGTACTTCATGGATTTCTAGTGGAATGTATTTTTGTAAAATGGACAAGCTTTTTCTGACGCCACTGCCCGTAATACTTCGACAGATGGGATAGAGCGCTTCGGTCAATTCGTATAGGGATTGGCCGATGGCTGTTTTGGCCTGCTGAGATAGGGATTGTGTCATGGGATTAGACCTTTATGGCAACTTGGGTATAGGCTTCGATATCGCGAGCGAGCCAGTCGGCGACGCGTTCGGGAGCAGCTAGAAAATCTCGATACCATTGCATGGTTCTTTGGACCGCTACATCTGCAGTAAAGGCAGGGGTCCAAGCCAAGCGCATTTTTGTTTTTTCGATGTCTAATTTGAGTAGGCCCGCTTCGTGGAAGTTTTCTTTGCTCGCTTGAATTTCATAGGTCCCACTTCCCCAAATTGCTAAGGCTTTTTCCACCATTTCCTGCACCGTTAGGTTGTCTTCGATATCTGGTCCAAAATTCCAACCTTCTGAAAAAGTAATCGGTTCTTCACTCAATCGGATACCTAGAAGCAGATAGCCACATAGCGGCTCAAGGACATGTTGCCAGGGCCGAATGGCATGGGGTGAACGAATGATCAATGGGATGCCATTAGCTAGGGAGCGAGCGATATCTGGGATAAGTCGGTCTTCTGCCCAATCGCCGCCACCGATTACATTACCTGCTCGAGCGGTAGCGATGGCCTTTTGATGATGCGCATAATCTGCGGTGTTGAAAAAAGCATTGCGGTAACACTGCGTAATCAACTCTGCACAGGCTTTGCTGGCACTGTAGGGATCATATCCTCCCAATCGGTCCTCCTCTTTGTAAGGCCGCATGACCTCCTGGTTTTCGTATACCTTATCTGTTGTGATAATAACGACACTACACTTTTTATGCACACCGCGCAGCGCTTCCAAAAGATTCACGGTCCCCATTGAATTGACTTCAAAGGTGTATCTAGATTCCCGATAGGATTCTCTAACCAGCGATTGGGCGGCTAGGTGAAAAACGAAGTCGGGCTGAAAAGCCGTCACCTCCTGATATAAATGATCCGCATCTCGAATATCGCCAACGACGGATTCGCAAAGGGCATCTCCATTCATCGTATGATAAAGACTGTTTTCTTCTGCAGCCAGTGCAAAAGCCTTTACCTGGGCACCCATTTGATGCAGCCAGTACACCAACCAGGCCCCTTTGAAACCAGTATGGCCAGTGATGAATACTTTTTTATTGCGGTATTTTTCTTGCCAGTTTTTCATAAACTTATGCTGACTTTATGGGTTGATTTTTCACTTGATGATTCCACTTTCTATAGACCGGCTGTACCGAACGTCCAATTAGGTATTTATCGATGCCTTCGTCTAGTGCCTTGCGATAAGTGACCATTGCTTCATTGATGATATCCAAGGTTTGGTCGATGTCTTTATCGCTGTGTGAATAGCTGATAACGAGGTTGGGAGCAATCATACCCCGCTTTACGATTTCTTGTAGAAACAGGGTTCGATAAGGCTGAGAAGGTTGTTTGGCTTCGTCGCGAGTGGAAAAAACCAAGCAGGAGGGATGTCCGTGGATACCCACATGCCCCTCTAAGTGATGTTGCTCAATAAGGGCAAGCATTCCTTTTCGCAGTCGTTCGCCTTGATATTGAAGATAGTCGATGACTTGGTATTGCTCATAAACCTTCATTACCGCCATTGCGGCAGCGAGCGCGTGATTTTCGGCCCCGTGGGTAGTTGATAATAAAAAGACGCGTTCTTTATCGTGACACAGTCCGCCCAATTCCATCCATTCCCGCTTTCCTGCCAATGCCGCGATGGCAAAGCCATTCCCCATCGCCTTACCAAAGGTGGACAAATCGGGTTGGATCTGATGCATAGTCTGGGCTCCTCCTACATGCCAGCGATAGCCTGTAATCATTTCATCAAGGATGAACAAACTGCCATTGGCTCGACAGAGCTTTTGCAAACCCCTCAAAAAATCGGGATCGACAGGATCATATTTTTCTGGCTCCATGATGAAGCAAGCTATCTGATCGGAATACTGCTCAAATAACTGTCGAACACTTTCCAAATCATTAAACCGAAATTTCACCGTCATCGCAGAGATCGACTCTGGAACTCCTCGATTGATGGCCGTTGCGCCCATAAACCAATCATCCACAGAGAAAAAAGGATGATCACCACAAATCGCAACCATATTTCGCCCCGTCACTGCACGCGCCAATTTGATGGCAGCAGTCGTCGCATCCGACCCATTTTTAGCAAATTTGACCATATCCGCTCCCGGAACTTGCTCGAGAAAAGCTTCTGCCATTTCCAATTCCAATAAGGCAGGACGAGAATAATTATTCCCCAGTTTCATCTGCTGATAAGCCGCCTCTACCACTGGCTCAAAACCATGCCCCAAGCTTACAGCCCGCAAACCATTGCCATATTCGATGTATTCATTACCATCGACATCCCAAACATGGGCACCTTCACCTCTAGCGATATAGGGCGGACAGTATTGTGGGTATTGATCATCTCCCTTGGCGTAGGTATGGCTACCTCCAGGGATTAGCGCATGGAATTTTTGCTGTAGGGCCAAAGATTTTTCAAAAGATCGATTGTTCATGGGCGTTATTTTTAGCTTGTAGCAGGCTATGACCACTACAAGGTTGATCGTTCTTTACTGTAATAATTATTATCAAATCCTCCACTTCCTCACATGGAAAGCTTCGGCATATTTTTGTTCGCTGGCCGATTCCAGACCTCGAATGCGCATTAGCGCAATAAAGGTCTCGCGATCAAACCAATGTTTACCAGCTTGACTGGGAAAGCTGCTGAGTAGGATCTCTAATTTCTGATCTACTTCAGCACCTGTTAGTTGACTAAAGCAATTGGGAATACCCAGGTCACCGTCGTACTTGGGAATTTCGTATTCCATAATGAGGTGATTGCGAAAGGTATTCCAGCTGAGATCGGAAATCAATCGGTGGTCTTGATGACGGTCATCGCGATAGTGGGTAAAGACCACATCGGGATTAAAGGATCGCTTGATGTCTTCAAAGTACTCTTTGATTTCCAGCGCGGAAAAAGACAGAAAAGCATCCCGATAAGACAAGACACTGATGTCCTTATTGGGCACATCGGCGAGAAAGGCTCGTGCACTGATGATGGCTTCTTGTTTGCGCTGCTCATTGGAGGCAAACACAACCCATTTGATCTGCTGGATTTGCTTCTTTGCAATCCATTTGAGTAAGGTGCCGCCACAGCCGATTTCAATATCATCGCAATGCGCACCCAGACAAAGCACTTTCAATGCCTGCCCCTTGGCCGCTCCAATCGTCAATGGAATCATATGACTTTTCTTAACCAGGTTTTTTCCTCTTGTCGATTCCAAACCTCCCAAGGTGGATTGCCCTGAGCTTGCAAATCATCGAGCAGCATTTTATCCTTAAAGGTATCCATGGGTTGCCAGAAGCCTTTGTGGTGATAATTTGTCAGCTTGCGTTGCTCGATGAGGCGTTGGAGTGGTTCTGTGACCAATTCTTCTCCATAGTTGATGTAATCGAAAATTTCCTTTCGGAAAATGAAGTAGCCCGTATTCAGCCATAGATTGACCGTCGAAATAGGTTCGATGGAAGTCACCAATCCGTCTTCCTCTGCCTGTACCATGTGAAAGCTTCCCGTTGGTTGATAGGAGACTAAACTACCGACCTTATCTGGCTGCGCCATAAAGTGATCAACCATATCTGGCAAGTAGAGATTGGTCAGACCATCTGCATAATTGGCCAGAAAAACATCCTCTCCCTCCAGGTACTCGCGCACGCGCATTAGCCGCATACCCACATTGGAATGAATACCCGTATCAACAAAGGTGATTCGCCAATCGTCGATGTCCGAATTGAGTAGTTCAATTCGATTCCCTCCCAGGGTATAGACAAAATCATTGGAGATTTTTTCGTCGTAATTGACAAAATAATCCTTGATCTTATCTGCTTTATAGCCCAGGGCCAGGATGAAATCCTTATAGCCATAATGGGCATAGTATTTCATAATATTCCATAGTATAGGGCGATAGCCAATCTTGACCATCGGTTTGGGGATGGTTTCCGAATACTCTCGGAGCCGAGTCCCCTGTCCACCGCAAAACAGTACAACTTTCATACAACAAGATTTTTTATAGCGTATTTAATACAGGTGCCGATAAAACCTGTACCTCTGGAATGGGAATGACAAATTGGCCACCCCAATCGTGGATATAGGCCATTTGCTGGGTAATTTCCTTCTTCAAATTCCAGGGTAAGATTAAGACGTAGTCTGGGCGAGTTTCGCGTATCTTTTCGGGGGGATATATGGGGATGTGGGTACCAGGGAGAAAATTACCTTGTTTGTGAGGCGACCGATCGACAGTATAGTCCAAAAAATCGGTACGAATACCACAGTAATTGAGTAAAGTATTGCCCTTTCCAGGAGCACCATAGCCGACAATGGTCTTTCCTTCCCGTTTAGCTTGAATCAAAAATGCTACCAACTTGCGTTTGGTTTCTTTTACCTGCTCTTCAAAAGCAGCGTAGTAATCTAGGCTTTCAAAACCCAGATTTCGCTCGCGCTCCAATAATTCGGCTACACTAGGCAATACCGACTGGCTCTCATCTTCCATATGTCGGCCATAAATGCGCAGCGAGCCACCATGTGTTGGCAATTCCTCTACATCAAATAACTGGATGCCATGATGAGCAAAAATGCGATAGACGGCGACAAAGGAAAGGTAGGAGAAATGCTCGTGATAAATGGTATCAAATTGATTGCCTTCAATCAGGGTTTGCAGATGGGGGAATTCCATCGTTATGACCCCCTTATCAGCCAAAAGCAGCTTCATACCTGCCACAAAATCATTGATATCTGGCACATGGGCCAAGACATTATTGCCTAGGAGCAAACTAGCTCTTCCGTATTTTTCTGCAAGCTCTTTAGCCCTTTCCCGTCCAAAAAAGCAGACGGCGGTTGGCACGCCCTTCTCTTCGGCAGCTTTGGCGACATTGGCCGCTGGCTCCACCCCTAAGACGGGAATACCTTTTTGAACAAACCACTGTAGCAAATAACCATCATTGCTTGCCAGTTCAATCACGCGGCTATCTCGATTGAAGCCAAAACGCTCCACCATCTGATCCGTATATTTTCGGCAATGCGCCAACCAACTATCCGAATAGGAAGAAAAGTAGGCGTATTCATCGGAAAAAATAGCTTTAGGACTGGCAAATTCTTCCAATTGGACCAACCAGCAATGGTGGCAGACATAGGCATGCAAGGGAAAGAATTGCTCCATATGATTGATCTCTTCAGGCTTGACATGCTTTTGGCAGAGGGGAGACATGCCCAGATCGACTACATTGTGAACCAGCTCCTCGCCACAAAACCGGCAAGGGCTACCTTTACTCGTTCCATTTGAATTGCTCATACTACTTGGGAATTTATCGTGACGCCTTTAAAACTAGAATCCAGCAGGGGGTAGCGCTGGTCCTTTTCCGATAAGGATTTTACTGCTAAAGGCCATTCAATATTTATACCGGGATCATCAAACCGCAGTCCACCTTCCGCTCCTGGGGTGTAGTAGGCCGTGTGGTGATAGAGGAGTTCGGTATGATCCGCTAGGGTTTGAAAACCGTGGGCAAAACCCTCGGGGATATAGATCATTTGCATATTTTCAGCAGAGAGTTCGACAGCGGTGTATTGTAGAAAGGTGGGAGAATTGCGACGAATGTCAATAATGACATCATATACTGCTCCACACACACAGCGGATCAATTTGATCTCTCCATGTGGCGGTTTTTGATAGTGCATCCCTCGCAGTGTGCCTTTCTCCGTATTTCGCGAATGATTAAACTGCACAAAGGCTTTTTGGTGACCAATGGCTTCAAATTCGCGATGGCAGAAGGTACGGGCAAATAGCCCACGGTGATCCTGAAAAGGGCGTAGTTCGATAAGATAAGCACCTGCTAGTTTTAAGGGATGAAAGCGCATTGATTATAATTAGGTTTTATTAATTGGGTTTGACAAAGTGATAGGCACTGTAGCGGTATTCTTCATCCTTAGGGCTTCGTGTAAGCATCCGCAGCGGCCCCATCCAAAGTTCCATATTGCCCGCTCCCAAATCGAGCGAAGATTGTACGGCATCAGGGTCATTATTAAACGTATGGTGATAAATGCCCCATTTGTTATTCCCCCCCCAAGCTTGGGCTTTGTATACCGTGGGAGCAGCCTTGCTGTAGTGTAGCTCCCCATTGAGCCATACCTGCAAAAGGCCATTGCTGTCATCGCCATAAATCACGTGTACGACAACATCCAGTGTTTGCTGGCGGAGGGGAAGAACAGGCGTAACGATCCGATCGCCATTGGCCTCATTGATGATCTGAATCTCCCCACCCTTAGCTGGAGCGGGATCATTATAGGCGGCAATCTCCAATTCAATTTGTGGAGATAACCCCCGCACTCCAGGGTGATTTTGAAAAATTGTAATGGGAGAAGAGGTATCAACTTCGTAATTATCTCCAAAATAGTAGCGCCAACCGATCCATTGTTCTGTTCCGAGTGGATGCCTAATTTCCCAAGGCATCGTATGGATTTCACTGCGATAGTTGTGTGAACTTCCACCATTAGCTGGGGGCAGCGGGCTTTCTGGGGATAGTTTAAACCGGATCAAATTCCCTTCTATAGCCACGCCCTCAGGGTCAAAGGCCACATCGACAAAAAGGCCATTGCCAAATGCAGTTCCTCCAGGCCAGGTGTATTCTGGAAGCTCTATTTCCTCCCATCGCCAGGTTCTGACCTGGCTGGAATCTCTGGCGATAGGGACTTCAAAGATTTCAATATCCGGTATAGGTGCCCTATCACAAGCCCAAAAAGAGAGCAGTAGACATATCAAATTAAAGTAGGCCATTAGGTGTGTTATTTTAAGCAGTCGCATGAGTGATATGCTATCTTTAATTTAGCAGCAATTATTCCAGAAAAAGCTAAAAGGCATTTATCCTGGTTTTGCGACCAAATACAGTCAAAAAAATGATTTTGATATCCAGTAGGGGGTTCCAATTTTCGATATACCAAAGATCGTGTTCGATACGTCCTTTCTTTTGTTCTACCGTCTCGGTAGGTCCTCGCCATCCATTAACCTGTGCCCACCCAGTAATACCAGGTTTGACATAGTGCCGGACCATGTAGTCGTTGACAATCCGTCGGAAATCATGGTGCAGATTGACGCGATGTGGACGGGGACCAACCACACTCATATCGCCTTTCAATACATTAAAAAACTGGGGAAGCTCATCGAGATCAAACTTTCGGAGGTATTTACCAATGGGGGTAATTCGAGGATCATTTCGAACAGTGGATTGAGTACCATTCACTGGATGATCACAAACGGACATCGTCCTAAATTTGTAGCATCTAAAAGTTTTACCCCCCTCTCCTTTTCGCATTGGCATATAAAATATCGGTCCTTTCCCATCCATGTAAATCAATAAGGCAATTAGCAACATAAGCGGTGAAAGCAGGATCAATACTGATAAGGCAAATAGAAAATCAAAGACTTTTTTGAACAGAAAATTGCTAAAGTTATCTAGTGGTGTTTGCCGATGTTTGAGCAAGGGAAGGCCATTGAGCTGATAAGACTTAAAATTATTACTGGCCATTAGAATCGTTTCTGGGATGAGATTGACTCGAACGCCGTGATAATCCGCAGTATGAACAACCTCTTGTAGCTCCTCTTTATTGATCGCAGTACCAGTGATGAATATTTCATCGACCAATCTTCTCTCCAAAACTTCAGGCAGTTCTTTGACTTCACCAAGGATATTCAGTTGTTGATCCTTTCTTAAGCGATTATCCAATGCTCCAATAAAGCCATAACCTGCATTCTGCATTTGCATTTGAAAGTCCAGGATTCGATCGATGTTATCACCTATCCCAACCAATAATACACTGGAGCCAAACACTTGGTGGTTTTTCCGCTTGTAGATTTCCAAAAGCAGGCTCAGAAAAAAGATATTCAGAAAGGAGAATAGAAAAATAGGCAATAAAAAAGTTGTGCGGTTGAAGTATTCGATCTTAAAGATGATGGCTACTGTGGAAGTAATACCAATAAAAAGAAAAGCACTCATCAGGATGTTTTTTATCCGCCCTGATAAGTTTTCGCTAGAGTAAAACTCCTGTTCCCGATTAAAGAGAATAATACCGCCCCAAACGCCATTAAATATCATACTCAACTCCAATGCCTCCCACAAAGAGATGCTTTGGCCGATAGCTGGTAAAAGCTCTGGATTCTTGAAGTAAAGGACAAAGAAAAGACAGGTGTTCAACAACAAAAACTCAAATAAGAGTTGTAGGAATACCATCCGTTGTTTTCTCGGGATCATAGTGTCTGTTCAGGTTTGTAAGCATTCGTTGACGATGGCTGATATTCAGCCACAGAGGGGATTGTGTTGTAGGGGATCGTGATAAAGGGAGGAAAGAGTAAGTGGCCCAAAGGCACTTTTAAATCTAATCTTAAGGTTGTAGGGCGAAAACCGAATCAAGAAGGGGGCTTTAATCAATGTGATTCGGAAATACAAAAATAAATAAAATATTCTTTTTATCAAAATACATTATTTTTTAATACATCGTCGCTTCATCGTTTTTAGGCATAGGATTAGCTGTTAATAGCAGGAATGAAACAGACATTATCACTGGCAATTGCACTTGATCTCAACCACTGTCCGCATTGGCAATATTCCATATTGATGCAAATCCAACAGGATGATCGCTTGAAAATCAGCTATTTAATCCATACGCCAAATACCTTAGTACCTGAAGTTGGTGGCCTTTGGCAGTGGCATCTTGCTCTTGATCAAAAGCGCTTTCTCAAAGGGGAGGATGCGCAGGCGACGAGGGATGTTCAGACCTTGTTGGCTGGTGTTCCACAGCTTGATTGGGCGGAGTGCAAGGGTGCTGCTCCTCTTCGCGATCATCAAGCGGCCTTGCTGCTATGGTGGAGCGAAGCCAAGATTCCCAATGATTGGTATGCTTATTTCCCCTGTGGTATTTGGTTTTATTTACATGGTGACCATCAGGCCACTTCCGCAAAGCTATTGGGCTATTGGGAGTTTATGAAGATGGAGGAGGTGATAAGTTCGGCTTTGGTTATTCGTCGACGAGCGGAGGAAGGCGGGCAGATGGTTCAGCGCTCTTGGTCGATGATGCCCTCACTAGCCATTGCGCAGGCGAAGAATGAGCATTTGTGGAAAATACAGGCATTTGTCCATCGCAGTTTGGAGCAATTACTACAGCTAGGGCAGGAAGCTTTTTTTAAGCATCTCTATCAAGAAAAAAAGCCTTTAAATGGCCAATTGAAGCAACAGGCAAAAGCCCCTCATTACTGGGAAGCCTTGCTTAATTTGGGTCGTCACGGCAGCCGATTGGCCCATAAAGTATGGCGCAAGCTACAGTCCCGCGAACAGTGGATTTTATTGCTTCATCTCGGTCAGAGTCCATCCACCAAATTTGGGCAATTCAAAAAGATACTTCCTCCAAAGGATCGCTTTTGGGCAGATCCTTTTCTGATCGAGCAAGCAGGTCAGCATTATCTATTTTTTGAGGAATTGCTATATGCTACTGACAAGGGGCACATTTGTGTAATGGAAATTGATGAAGAAGGAAAGCATAGCGATCCTATTCGAATTTTAGAAAAAGATTACCACCTTTCTTATCCATTTGTATTTGAATACCAAGAGCAGTATTACCTGATTCCAGAATCCTACCAAAGCGGTCGAATCGAGTTGTATGAATGTACCCGTTTCCCTGACCAATGGCAGCACAAAATGAACCTGATGGAAAATCTCTGTGCAATGGATACAACGCTCATTGAATACCAAGGAAAATGGTGGTTATTCTCTGCCATCACTGCTCATAGAAGCGCTAGCCATCACGATGAGCTTTGTCTGTTTTATGCTGATCATCCACTAAGCCAGGAGTGGACGCCACACCCTCAAAATCCAATCGTCTCTGATGTTCGCAGTGCTCGCCCTGCTGGAAACATCTATTGGTCAGACGGCAAGCTTATTCGTCCCTCTCAGGACTGTGCTCGCAAATACGGCTTTGGCTTTAGGCTCAACGAAATCGAAATACTCAACGAAACTGAGTACCGCGAGAAGTGTATCTTACACGTTCGCCCCGATTGGGACCCTAGCTTACGCAGAACGCACACCTATGTACATCAGCCAGGCATGACCCTTATTGATGGTTTGATCCAAAGAAATAAATGGTGGTAATTAGGCCCATTGATGGGTTTGGGCTTGGGGAAAAGTCTGTAGGTATTGCTGGGCAATGACAGTCGCATCAAAATCTCTTGCCCGTTGGTCCGCTCTTTGTCGATAGCCTTTCCACAGGGCCTGATCTTCTAATAATCTATTGATTCCCTGTGCCAATAGATCGATATTTCCAACTGGAAATAGCAGGCCATAAGTCCCTTCCTCCAATTGATCACTTAGCTGATGCGTCAAATCTGTATGAGGGCTAAGAATTTCGCGAGGCCCAGAAATACAATCTGAAGAGATCACGGGAGTACCACAGGCCAATGCCTCAATTAAAATATTGGGTAAACCCTCCGTCTCACTAGCCAAAACCAGGATATCCGCTCTTGCGATAAAGGCATAGGGATTGGACTGATAGCCTAGAAAGACTACTGCCTTGTGTATATTTAATGTGTTTACCTGCTGCTCTACCGCCGCCTTCTCCGCTCCATCCCCAATGAATAAAAGCTTTGTATGCGGATGTTTTCGAAGTACTTCTTGGAAGGCCACCACCAAATGATCCAAACCTTTGCGCTTGACCATTCGCCCTACACAAACGATGTAGCGATGATCTGATAAAAAGTTGAAGTCCTCAATCCTTTCCTTAGCTTTTCGTCGAATCTCTTCCAACTGATGTGGATTGTAGATGACTTGATGCTGTGGATGCTGGCTTAGTCTTAAATAGCTATTGGCCTCTTGTCGCATTAGCTCACAAATGGAGATGATGGAGTCTGCCCGATTAAATAATTGCTGATAGAGGCTTCGTTCCAGCCAGCGGATGGGCCAAACCTTATGCTCAAAATTAAGTCGCGAATGAATAACAATTTGGGCGTGATGTCTCGCTCCCATCAAACGGGCCAGCACATTGATAAAGCTCGCTCTGGGCAGGTGGCTTTGTACAACTTGAATATTTTTTTCTTTGACCTCCTGCTTTAGACGATAGGCACTCAGCAAAAGGTAGATAATGTTTAGCCAGCTTTTTTCCAGGGTCTCAAACTTGGTCAAATAGTGCGTGGGGATGGAAGATGGAGGGGAGTAGAATTGCTCTTTTTCAATACAGTAAAGGCTGATCTGATCAGTTGATTTTCGGAAGTTTTGCAAAAGCGTTAAAACCACTTTCTCCGCTCCCCCTGATGTCAGCGAATTGACTAGTAGGGCAATCATAGGGACAAAGCCGTTTTGCGAATGCCCAAACTATTGTACAGCTCTAAGTAGTCTTTTTCCATACGATCCAGAGAAAAATATTGCTGGATACGCTTTTGCCCCGCTTGCCCATACTGCTGTAGGAGCCTTGGGCGATCAATGAGATAGGCGATCTTTTGGGCCATTGCAAGAGGGTCAGCGGGAGGAACGACAAAACCAGTTTCTCCATCAAGCACAATCTCACTAGTTCCTCCACTATTGGTGGCAACCACCGCTTTGCCCAAAACCATGTACTCCATAATGGCATTAGAAATCCCTTCTCCAAAGCCCACTGCTTTTCCTGCAAGTACGCCAATATCAAATAAATTGATCAAGGACTCCACGCCATGTACCATCCCTGTAAAAATGACTCTTGAGCGATGTCGCTCGTGAATCAAGGCTTTACATCGCTCCAATTCTGGCCCGTCGCCAATGGCTAGGAAGCAGGCATCTTGTCTTTGATCGAGATAGTGATTGGCTGCCAAGAGATAGGTGTCAAAATCTTTTCGCTCGTAGAAGCCCCCCACCATTCCAATAATTGGACCATTTGGAATTTGGTACTTTGCTCTGATAAGTTCTGGAGATGCCAAGCTTTTGATTCGGTTAAAATCAAAGCCATTATAGATGAAGTAGCTATTTGAAACAGGCGCATCATAAGCATTTAAGCCCGCTTTAGAATTGGAAACGATGGCATCTGAGAAAGGCATGGTGAGTTGGGCGCGAAAGTAGCGCGTATCCCAAAGACGCATTCCATTTGGTGCATCAGTAATGGCGGCATTGATGAGTTTGATACCCAGCCATTTGGCCGTGGGTACTGCATAGATGGATGGCATCCAGCCCCAGCTATGTAAAATATGGGCTTTTTCCCTTTTGGCAATTTGATAGAGTCGATAGAAAACACGAGGATCTTTAGCAGGTTGGCGTTCCAGATAATGGATAGGAATATCCATGTCAAAGACTTCTGGATAAGCTACTTTTTTGGAAAAAAGAACGAGGCCAAGGCCAATGTCTTTATGACTATTCAGTCCTTTGAGTAATTCGATCAGCCTTCTCTCTCTGCCGCCTTTTACCAGGCTATCAATGAGCATGAGTATTTTCATCACCAAACAATTAAAGTGTCCCCAAACCAGAATCTACCATTTGCAGTTTGGCTTCCGCAGCTTGGATCATTTCTTTTAAAATTCGGTCGATATCATAGGCATAGGCGAAATTGGGGTAGTGGGTTTTGAATTTCCCAATATCCGAAACATACCAAATGTGATCGCCAATCCGCGCTTCATCAGACAGGGTATAATTGAGTCGATAACCTGCTATTTGTTCAATAGCTTCGATGGCTTCCAGCATAGAGATATTGGAATGTCGGGAGCCACCTATATTGTAGACTTCGCCAGGACGTGGATTTTGATAATACTGCCAAAAGGCATTGATTAGATCTACGCTATGAATATTGTCTCTAACCTGTTTGCCTTTATGGCCAAATATAGTGTAGTGCTTTCCGCTGATGGCGCATTTGACCAAATAGGCTAGAAAGCCATGCAGCTCTGCTCCTTGATGGGTGGGGCCAGTCAGACAGCCGCCGCGGAAGGCTGCTGTATTCATCCCAAAGTATTTCCCATATTCTTGAACCATCACATCTGCTGCTACTTTGCTGGCTCCAAACAGGCTGTGCTTGGAATGATCAATCGACATCTGCTCGTCAATCCCTGCTGCGAAATAAGGGTGTTGTTCGTCGATTTCCCAGCGCTTATCCAGTTCTACTAAGGGCAATTGATTGGGCGTATCGCCATAAACTTTATTGGTACTGGTAAAGATGAATACGCTCTGTGGACAATGCAGTCGTGTGAGTTCAAGTAGATTGACGGTCCCCGTGGCATTGACGCTAAAATCAGTGAATGGTTCTTTGGCAGCCCAGTCGTGAGAAGGTTGGGCGGCCGTGTGGATGATGACTTTGATATCCGTATTGTAGTGGACAAAGATTTTTTCCAGTTCAGCTACCTCCCGAATATCAACTGCGTAGTGCTTAAAATTGGGCAAGTTGCTTTTTAGCTGCTGTTCCACAGGCTGGGTACTGGCCTCGACACCAAAAAAATAGCTGCGCATGTCATTGTCTATACCAATGACCATAAAGCCTTGCTGATGGAAAAATTTGCAGGCTTCGCTACCGATGAGTCCGGAAGAACCCGTGACCAATGCGATGTCCATAATCCTTAATTTTAATCGTTGAATTTATCTCGTCCAGATTCCCTTATCGGTGCGGTGGAGTATCTTTCGAACCTGTATCGGAGACAAAATGGCCAATGGGACCATTGAGCATAATGTTCCCAATACAATGCCAATTGTGCCTAAATTTAGGGTGACCGCCATAAAGATGGAGAGCGGGATATTAAGTAGACTGGCGGCTATCCAGGCATACATTTGCAGGCGAATTTTCCCCGTCCCATTGAGCACCAGATTGAACATATTAACCCATGTGGTAATAGAAATGGAGGCGGCAACGGCAATAGTGAGTAAAAGCGGAATTTGGATTTTGCCTTGTAGCCAAACCTTAAAGACAAAGGGCGAAACCAAAATCATCAACAAACAAACGATGATGGTGCCCATCCAAATGCGAAGGGTGCTTCGAACCGTTTTTTTCATCCAAGCCATATCGCCTTTCCGATAAGCTTCAATGCTGGCCGCCCATAGCTGATTACTCAGGATGACAAAAAGCATAATAAAGATGGAGAGGTATTTATAGGCGGCTTCGTACTGGGTAACACCCTCTAAAGAGACGAATCGTGCAATTAGGATATTATTGGTTTGGTGGATGATGATCATACAGAATTTGATTAAAAAAAACTGTACGCCCAGTGAAAACAAGGCATCAAAATAAATGCGTTTGACCTTTCCAAAGGAGGGCCTTAGATGTTTGAAGTCACGATTAAAATAATAGATGCCCACCACAACTGGAACGAGTGCAAAAGTAAAGGTCTTGGCACCACCAAATAAAATCAAAGACTCTTCGGTAAAACAAACCAAGGAAATGATAACGATCAAAAAGAGAACCTTCCCGATAAAGGAAAATAAATCGACCATAGCGACCTTCTGCAAGGCGTAGAATACTTCATAAACCAAAGAGGCAACAAAATTGATGGCAAAAGCCCCAAACATCAACATAGCCAGGAAGGCAATTTCTCGATTCAAATTGGGGTCTGCCTGTAGCCAATCCGCCCAAGGCATAAAAAAACTCAGCCCCAAAAAGACCACAGTGATCCCTGAAAAGATACTCCCCAATACAAAGTAAGCAGTACTGATATAGCCTTTAGCGCTTTCCTCATCCCCATCAGCTATCGCCTCCCCTAAGCGATTGCGCAAACCATTGCCAATCCCAATATCCAGCTCCCCAAACCAATCAATCATGGAGGTCAGCGTAAGAAAAATACCAAACTTGGCTGGACTCAGATAAGCTAGAGAAAGTGGAAAATAGGCAAAGCCAATTAACATCCCCAGCCCTTTGAATAATATGGCCATAAGGATATTTTTCTTAGCCCGAACCGTTCGCTCGTGTCCTCGATCAATCAATCCCCTTACCTTGGCAATAATACTCATCACAATAATTATGACTTACAGAGAGATGCTCAACTCCTCCTCAGATGATGTCATCAAGTATCGAAAACCCAAACCTAAGCCCAAATGAATGGCATAAATAATCGACATATATTGTTGGAAAAGCAGGGTATTTGTCAGATTTCCGATGACATATAACAAGCCTAGCAAAAACGGCACCGCAAAAAAGGAGACAAAGTCCGCACCGGTAGCACTATCGACGCCGCAGCACTACTACCAGCGAATACAAAAACCTATCGCTATAGCGGTTCTTTGACGACTCCACCCTGCTCTGAAGCAGTCACTTGGCTAGTCATGAGCGAACCTGTTTCACTATCGACAGAACAACTCACT
>JBCBDH010000028.1:0-19548 GCA_038529855.1 Bacteroidota bacterium
ACAAATACCTTAATAACGGACTTGTAACGCTTTTCGTCCATAGTAAAACAGGTACGCGACCAATCACAGGATGCACCCAGGCGTTTGAGTTGATCGAGGATAATACCCCCGTATTTACTTTTCCACTCCCAGGCGTATTCCATAAAGGCTTCTCTACCAATATCGCCTTTCTTGATGCCTCTTTCGCGGAGCATCCTTACGACCTTAGCTTCCGTTGCAATTGATGCGTGATCTGTACCAGGTACCCAGCATGCGTTCTTTCCATCAAGACGCGCTTTGCGGATGAGTATATCCTGAATGGAATTGTTCAGCATATGTCCCATATGAAGGACACCAGTTACATTGGGTGGAGGGATGACGATGGAATAAGCTTCGCGGTCGTCTGGGACAGAGCGAAAGTAATCTTTATCCATCCAATATTGGTACCATTTGTCTTCCACCTCTTGTGGATTGTAACGGGTAGATAAGCTCATAACTGAAAAATTAAGATGTCGAAAAAAGTTCTTTTACTTGTCGAAAACGAAAACTGGCTGAGATAGTTCCACTTCAATTTGATTGTTCAATATATCTTCCATTGTTTCTCTTTTGCGAATGAGGTGATGCTGGCCTTCGTGAACCAAAACCTCCGCAGGACGGAAACGGGAGTTGTAATTGGAAGACATGGAAAAACAGTAGGCCCCAGCATTGTAAAAACACAGGATATCTCCTTCCTGAATCGCCGAAATCTTGCGATTAATGCCAAAGGTGTCCGTTTCACAGATATAGCCTACGACGGTATAAATACGAGGTGTCCCATTGGGTTTTGATACATTGACGACGCGGTGATGAGCATCGTAAAACATTGGGCGGATAAAGTGATTTAGACCAGAGTCTACCCCAGCAAATACGGTAGAGGTTGTTTGCTTAACCACATTTACTTTGACGAGAAAATAGCCTGCTTCACTAACCAAAAACTTCCCTGGTTCAAACATCAAGGTAAGATCACGACCATACTCCTGGCAAAAATCATTAAAGCGCTTGGACAGTTTTACGCCCAATTCTTCGATATCCGTGGCAATGTCATTGGGCTTATAAGGCACCTTGAAGCCACTACCAAAATCAATGTATTCCAGGTCTTCAAAATCTTTGGCGACATTGAACAGGATTTCAGCACCCCGTAAAAATACGCCAGCATCCAAAATATCAGAGCCCGTATGCATATGTAAACCTTCTACACTCAAACCTGTCGTTTCCACCACTCGATGCACCAGCGGCATTTGATGGATGGAAATACCAAATTTAGAGTCGATATGACCTGTTGATATCTTAGAAGAACCACCCGCCATAATATGCGGATTGATTCGAATACAAACGGGGATGTTGGGATGTTTGTGTCCAAACTGCTCCAATATCGAGATATTATCAATATTGATGCGTACCCCCATCGCTACCACTCGGGAAATCTCTTCAATAGATACGCAATTGGGGGTGTAGATGATGCGCTGAGGATCAAAACCCGCCTTTAATCCCAGTTGTACCTCCTGAATTGAGACCGTATCCAATCCCGCTCCTATTTGATTAAATAGTTTGAGGATATTGATATTAGTGAGGGCTTTGCAAGCATAATTGATCTGCATCCGTTTCACCTTAAATGCCTCATTAATTCGTTTGTATTGTTGTTGCATGATGGCGCTATCGTAAACATACAAGGGACAATCATACTGTTCGGCGAGTTCGAGAGGAGAAACACCGTTACTAAAAGTGTACTGATCGTTGATCAAGTTCATAGTAAGAGGAATTTTAGGTGTTAATAAACAAGCAAATAAGGTTTAATATAATAGCAAGCAAAGATATAAAAATCGGTAACTGCGTGCAGAAATTATTTTACCCTTCGCACCAAAAGCCAATAGCACCGCATCTTATGTTCAGATAAGCTACAATTGGCGCTATTATTGAAAAATAGGCTATATTAGGGCCTGTTTGCCTATATCCTCGAAAACTACCTTTGTGACGGAAAAGGAACTCATACACGCCTGCAAATCGCATGACCGAAAAGCACAAAAAATGCTTTACGATCGCTATTCGCCCAAGCTATTTGGCTTGTGTAAGCGCTATGTAAAGGGTCGCGAAGATGCAGAGGACGTCTTGCTGGAAGGTTTTTTTAAAATTTTCAAACACATTCAGCAATACAGTGGTTCTGGAAGTTTTGAAGGATGGATGCGTAGGATTGTCGTCAACGAAGCCCTGATGTTTCTCCGCAAAGGCCATAATTTTAAGGCAGACATAGAATTGAATAATATTGATATCGGATCGCAGATTTCCGTTGAAGATGAGCTGGCCGCGCAGGATATTCTAGACCTGCTCGACCTATTGCCCACTGGCTATAGAACGGTCTTCAACCTCTATGTGTTAGAAGGGTATAAACACCGAGAAATTGCCGAAATCCTGAATATCAGTATCAATACTTCTAAGTCGCAACTCATTTTGGCCAGGAAAAAATTGCAGGGGATGATTCGCCAGCGCCAATATCCAGATGTGAGCTGACGAAGGCTTATTCTTTAATGAAAAACAACCGAGATTAAATGAAAAACCTTTCAACATTTGTACTCTGTGGACTGCTTTGTCTGGGTCTGCTAGGCTGTGGTAGCAATAATCAAGCAGATACCCCAGCTAATACCGCTGAATCAACTACCAGTGTCAGTGAATCAGGCAATAGCGAAGATGCTGCGAAAACCACTGTAGAAGTGCCTGATTGGGTGGTAGATATCCTGGAAGCTGACCCAATTGAAACCCGTGTGATCAAATGCCTCTACAAAAAGCAAAACATGTATTTGATCAACCGCTGTATCAGCTGTCCAATACAACTGACTGAAGTCTTCGACGATGATCAAAATATGGTTTGCCGCATTGGAGGAGCTGATCAAAAGATTACTTGTGCTAACGATTTCGGACGGCCTGGCAATCGAGATTGCAAACCCGTTTTCTTAAAATAGTGACCATCAGCTGTAGGGCTTCTTCCTAAGCAAGTGGCCACGAATGATGTAATAATATGAAAAAACGAAAAGATATAGCTGATCTATTCCAAAGCAATCAGCACAAGCTGGAAGAGCGACCACCCGATCGGCTGTGGGATCGCTTGGAAGAGCGTTTGGATCAACAGCGAGAACGCCGCAGCATTCCCATGTATAGAACTTGGATGATGGCAGCTGCTGCTGTGGGGTTGATCCTTTTTGTTTCCATTGCGGCCCTGTCGCAGCTCAGGCAACAAAAGCAGGCCCAAAATATGGCTCAACAAGAGTTTGCCCCATTGCAATGGGAAACCTTGGACATGGACCAACTGACCAAAGAAGAACTCGGTCAACTCGTCGCTTTTCGCCAGCAAAATAGATCAAGGCTCAAGCAGCCCATCCCAGAAGGCCTACCAGGTAAGAAAATACTGGTCAAATCTCGACTACGCCCTACCAATCGCTCCCCTATCGCATCCAGTCAAAGCGCTCCAATCGAAAATGGTCGCACGGATGAATTGGCCATGAGTGAACCATCGAGTACAGCAGACTTTCTGGAAGAAGTCGTCCCTGAGCCAGAGGTTCGCCATGATGATTTGCAAGCATATAGCACCACAACAGATCGTGAAGACGAGGTAATCACTGAAGAAGACGTGATTAGCTCAGAAGGTCAAGCGGCCCCTGCTGCTGCTGACGATATTGCCTTTGTCGAAAGCGTACCTGCTATGGCCAATAAGACGGAACAAGCGGCCAAGGATGCAGGAGATCGTGCAGATCTACCCAATAGAAGCTATAGCAAGAAGCGACAAGCTCGCCAAGAAGTCAGTGATTTTAACTGGTTGCTTGGTTATTGGAATCAGTTGGAGGGAGCGAAGCGACAGGTGGAGCGTTGGTACTTGGACAAAGGGGGGCAGTTGAAAGGTGTTGGGCAATTGGTCATGGGAAAAGATACTTTATTTAGTGAGCAGATGAGTATCCAGCAGATTGACGGCCAGTTGTATTACATCATGCGTTCTGAAAAGGCGGGTTCCGCTACGCTCTACCAATTAAAAAGCTATACGCAGCAATCGGCTGTTTTTGAAAATGCCAATGTCCCTTTTCCACAACAGGTCATCCTCAATCGCCAAACGGGCAATAAGAGCTTTTCGACGATACTACAAAACAATAAGAAGGGAAAAACCGAAGAGGCCATTAATGAGCGGCAGCGAAGCTATCTCTCTAATAGAAATGCCATTGGACCACAGCGAGTGGAAAGAAAACTTTATCGGTCAAATAAGTAGTTGTAAGCTTATTCTACAGGCTTAAAGGGGTGACGAGCTTCCCAATCCTCATTGGGTTTTAGATAATCCAGAATAGGATGTAGAAAGCGATTAGAAAAGGCGTTTCGGTGACGCATGTAGCAATACATCTCTTTTGCAATCGCCCCAACTGAGCTCTTGATGGCCATAGCGGTTCTGGCAAAGATAATGCGATCTACCCCTCTTTCAATACCAATATTGATGATATCGTAAAGAATATTGAGGTAAATTTGATTGCTGCGGTTATAACGGCGATCAAAACCCAGGAAATGGGCTTCCAGCTCATGACCATTGTGGATGGTCGTGTAAAAAGCAACCAGCTCTCCTTCGTCAAAATAGCCAAATAATTTAAAGCGATCGGGCAGCTCTCTTTTGAGTTCAAGAAGATAGCGCTCATTGAGATTGACGACATTAAAACCGCTATTTTCTGCAATGCTGTTGTAGAGTTCATACAAGCGACTCAGACTTTTCTCTACCATTGACAGATCCAGCTCTTTAAGCACCAGCGATTTAGCCTTTCCCCTAGCCCTACGCATGCGAACGCGGTATTTGGAATACAAGGCAGCGGCATAGTCATCCATACAAGTCCACTCAGGACGTAAATCCATAACCATATTGGGTTGGATGGTAAACTCGTTAAAAGAGTGTTCGGTGAGTGAAGTAGTGTGGGCGCGTTGATCCTCATACATATCTTTAATCAAGGCAGCAGAAATCATAATGCCTTCCTTGGCCATCTGCTTTTGTAACCTAATCATGCCATTTTCGACCAATTCGAACTGCTGAGCAAGGCTAATTTTATTGGATTTGAAGTAAAACCCATGCTCTCCTGTCAGCAGTAAATTACCACAAGCCAAGGTATAAAACTCTACTCTGCTAGCGACCAAACCTCGAATAAAACGCGCAAAAGTGCTAAAAAAGCAAGGCGTTTTTTGGTCTTCCTCCATATTAAGGCTTTGATCGGCCTTAAAATATTGTATTTGACAAAGCGCTAGACCAATGGGCTTACCCTTAAAATAGAAAAGCATATAACGGAGTGTCATGCCTTTGGGAGGTGCTTTCTCCATGATGCTGAGATAGGTCCGCTGAAGAAAAATGTTGTCTTTGGGCTGCGCTATTTCCCAAGCGGTAGGGACATTAGCCATCGACTGATACACCTCCAGGCTGTAACCAGGGATTGATAAATCCTGTCTCAACAGATTGACTTGTTTTTTAATTTCTGACGTCATAAAGCGTTTGCTAAAAGCCATTATACTTAGAGAAAGCGTGATGATGTGTAGATGTACTCCCGTTTTGATGAACAAATGAGATACTGAAATGATCTAAGGAGTTCGCTATTTTTTTGATTTTAACATAAAATCATTTTTAGCTAAACTATAATATACACATTCTGTATCGTAAAAACGACCTGTCTTTCGATACTGCATTCCTATTTTCTCCATGATCCGTCGGGAGGCCCTATTCTCGGGTATGGCCAAGGCCATGACATTAGGCAGGTCCAATGCTTCAAAGGCAAATTGCAGAAGTGCTGCCGATCCTTCTGTACCAAAACCATGCCCCCAAGCACTTTGTAGCAGCCGATAACCAATTTCGTTTTCCTCGGTATCTTCCAGTTTTCTCAAGGTATACCAACCGATCAGCCCTCCATTATCCCTTCTTTGGCCCAGCCAATAATAATACATCTGCTCCTGACGATTCATCTTGTCTAAGACATTTATTAAATAATCTCGTGCCTCTCTCGGACTTTGTGGCCTTCCATTGGTAATGTACTTCATCACTTTGGCATCACCGTGTAGCTCAATAAAATGATCTACATCCTCCATTCTGGGAGGTCGTAGTCGTAGTCTCGGAGTGTCTAGTGTAGGCACTTTCATTGCTCTATGATCCATTTTTTGATCTCAGAAAGGGCATAATCATCATTTCGCCAGCCTAAGAAATCGACCTTTCCCAGTCCTTTATACTGGACAAACCAATTGCGAATGATGTTTTGTGCACCATTATAGCGCATCATAAAATCTTCGTAATGCTGAACATCAATAATTTGTAAGCTGCTATCAACAGGCTGAGCAATGATTTTCGTATCCATCTCCCCATTATCCCTCAAAACCAATGCGGCAATTGGGCGGGCTTCGACCACCGTTCCCGTCGGCAAGCTCTCTGCAATCAACAAGACATCCAAAGCGTCACCATCTCCTCCACGGGATTCCGCCATCAATGTAGAGGGGATAAACCCATAATTGCCAGGGTAGGGTAAAAAGTCGACGACCCGAGTCTGGCCATTCTCCAGATCGTTTTCAAAGCGACCATTTTCCTTATTAAATTCGATCTTGTGGTTGGTCCCTGCGGGAATTTCAATGACGATGTGAAAGCCTTGTTCTGTCAAGGCGGGGACTTGTGTATAATCAATGGATGGCTCAAGGCCACAGGCGATCAACAATAGCAAGAGGGCCAACATCAAGGGCTTGGTATACATTGTTCTTTGTTTTGCTCACTAAAGGTAGGGCTTTTTAAGCGTTGTTGGGCAAAGTGTCTGAGTCAAAACAAAATAGGTGGAAAAAAGACTATCTTAGCAAAATTCTAAACTATTCACCCCGACATTATCTTTTACATTTTAAATCTTTGCAAATGCCAAATATAATTGCCTGTATAATAAATCATCCGCTTAAAGGATTTATTATACCCATTTTTTTGGCTTACTACTTAATTCTCAAACAATGAGTGAAAAACGTTATTTCGATCCCGCTGATTTAAAGAAATTCGGCGATATCACTGATTTTCAGGAAGAATACGGCAAAAAGTTTTTTGATTGGTATGGAGCAGTTTTTCAGGAAGGAGCCCTTACACCGCGAGAAAAGTCTTTGATTGCCCTGGCTGTTGCCCATGCCCTTCAGTGTCCCTACTGTATTGATGCCTACACCAATGCTTGTATGGTAAAAGGAGCAGATGAAGAGCAAATGATGGAGGCAGTACATGTAGCTGCGGCCATCCGCGCAGGAACGACTTTGGTCTACAGTGTTCAAATGATGAATCAAGTCAATAAATTATCCATGTAATATGGCCATCAAGCAACGAAGCAAATCCCTCAAGTCTAGAGACAACCAGCTATCTGATACTTTTTTTCAGCTCAATGTCCTCAATGGTAAAGAGTTGGTAGATAGTCAGTTTCCCTCCTTTACCAGTAAACTAGCAGACTTGGGGCATTTGCCGCTGCGACCTTCTAATATTGAAATTTTTCAGCTCAATATTGGCAAACTGTGTAACCAAACCTGTGCGCACTGCCATGTTGATGCTGGTCCTGATCGCAAGGAAGAAAATATGGGGCGAGCGCAATTAGAACGTTGCCTGGAAATCATTGCCGCTACGCCAAGCATCCACACGGTGGATATTACAGGAGGAGCGCCAGAAATGAATGCCCATTTTAGGTGGTTTGTTTTGGAATGCCGAAAATTGGGTAAAAAGGTGATTGATCGCTGTAACCTCACCATTATTGTCGCCAACCGAAAATACCACGATCTGCCCCAATTCCTGGCAGAAAATAAAGTACAGGTAGTTTCTTCTCTTCCCTATTTTAGTAAAAAGCGGACAGATGCTCAAAGGGGAGATGGGGTATTTGAAGATTCCATTCGGGCCTTACAGATGCTCAATGAGGTGGGTTATGGAAAGGAAGGCACTGGTTTGCAACTCGATTTGGTCTACAATCCTTCTGGTGCTTTTTTGCCAGATAACCAGGAAAACCTGGAGGCAGAATTCAAACGGCAGCTCAAACGCCGCTACAGCATTGATTTTAATCACCTCTATGCGATTACAAATCTGCCCATCGCTCGTTTTTTAGAATACCTCTTGGAAACAGATAATTACAAGGGCTATATGGAAACCCTTGTCGAGGCTTTCAATCCAGCAACAGTCATGGGGCTGATGTGTCGCAATACCATCTCGGTAGGATGGGATGGTTATTTGTACGATTGCGATTTTAACCAAATGCTAGAACTCAAAGTGGCGAGTCCCTCTTCACAACACATTGACAATTTTGATGCAGAGGCCCTAAGTAAGCGCAAGATTGTCCTCAATCAACATTGCTATGGTTGTACGGCTGGTGCTGGATCGAGCTGTGGCGGGGAGATTACTTAAAAATAAGATAGATAGTGGCGTTTGGTCGGGCAAAATTCTAAATTTGTAATTTAGAAATTAACTCTGTCGCATATGCCAATACTGACCTCTACCCAATCATTGACCCTACTTGCCTGTTTGTTTTTACTCTCTGCTAGCTGTGTCTCCAATAAAAAATACGACAGCGCTCGAATGGATAGTACCCGCTATAAAATGGAGCGGGATTCGCTAAAACGAGTAGCAGATGAGTCGCGTTATGTAGAATACAACCTGGAAAGAAGCGAAAGCAAACTCAAAAAGCAAACGGCCGAAATGGAGGCTCTTAAAGAAAGCTTTACGGCTCTAAACCGCAATTACAAAGACCTTTTGGGGCGATTTGATGAGATGATCTTTCAAAATCAAACCCTACTCGACGTTTCTTCTGAAGAAAAGCAAAGCCTTACACAGGAACTAGCAACCAAACAGTTGGAACTCGATAAACGCGAACGCGACCTGCGCCGTTTGGAATACGATCTTCAGCAAAAGGAAGCTCAGCTCGGTCAAGTTAATAGTGATGTACAGGAAGATAAGGAGCAGCAAAGACTGGACTGTGAGCAAAGATTAAGCGAACTTTACGCCATGATCCAAGCCAAAGATGCTGGTTTGGCCCAACTGCGCTCCAAAATCAATCAAGCCTTATTGGGTTTTTCTGATTCCGATTTGACAGTCAGTGAATCCAATGGTAAAATCTATGTTTCTCTAAGCCAAAATCTGCTTTTTGCCAGCAATAGCGATAAAGTAGATTGGAAAGGAAAAACGGCCATCAAAAAAGTAGCTGAAGTGCTCAGCCGCAACCCAGATATAGAAATCAATGTGGAAGGGCATACGGACGCTGATGGCTCTGCTGAAAAAAACTGGGACCTCAGTGTCAGACGCGCCACAGCCGTTGTGAAAACGCTGGTTACTTATGGTGTCAATCCCAAACAAGTCGTCGCCTCTGGCCGAAGTTTCTATCTTCCAATAGCCAGCAATGCTACGACAACGGGCAAAGCGAAAAACCGTAGGACTGAGATTATCCTCAGCCCCAGGCTGGACGAATTGTACCAGCTGATTAATCAGTAAATCGCTTTGGCATGAAACGCTTCCGCCTACTTCTTTTTCTGTCCATTACCATGATGGGATTTGTGCATGCGCAAATCCCTCAAGCTAGCTGTGGGGCGGACCTCTTCTTTGAACAGCAGTGTAATCAGCATCCCGAGTACAAAGCCAGTGCAATGGCCATGCGGGAAAACCTTCAGCAATATTTACAAGCCAAGGAAAATAAAGCACAATGGAGAAATGAGGAAGTTTACACCATTCCTGTAGTGGTCCATATTGTTTGGTGGGAGGAAGCAGATAATGTTTCTGATGAGGAGGTTTATGGTCAAATGGCGGTGATCAACGAACTTTTTAGAGGAAAAAACCTCAATGCCGCCTTTATTCCAGCAGAATTTAGAGCTGTTTTTGCAGATATTGGTTTGGAGTTTTGTCTGGCTAGCACCGATCCTGAAGGCAATCCAAGCAATGGCATCACCCGTACCCAAACGGATGTGAAAGATATTGGCAATTTCCGTTTACACACCAATAATCGCGGGGAGTTTTTTCTTTTCCAAAGTCAATTGGGTGGAGCAGATGCCTGGGATACAGATCGCTATCTCAATATCTGGGTGGCTTCCGCAGGTGGGGAGATACAGGGCTATGGGACTACCCCTAATGAGTTTAGACCTTGGGAAGATGGGGTGATTGTCGATCCCCTTTATTTTGGGAACAACTGTGAGTTGCCTTTTAATTTGGGACGGGTAACGGTTCATGAAATCGGCCATTACTTTGGTTTATTACATCCTTGGGGGCAACGCACAGGCTGTGAAACGGATGATGATCTGGTGGCTGACACTCCTTTGCAGGACCGTCCTTATCAGGGCTGCCCCTCCTACCCTGCTATCTCTTGTGGCAGTAGTGATATGTTTATGAATTATATGGACTATACGGATGATGCTTGTATGTCGATGTTTACGATTGGGCAAAAGGAGCGAATGAGAGCGATGCTGCTGACTTCGCGAAGTGGTCTGTTGGAATCCTCCCTTTGTAGCCAATCACCAATCAATCCTACATTTGAATTTACTGTCTATCCCAATCCCGCCAGCGATTGTGTTCACATCCGCTATAATAGTGAGGCAAGCGAAGTCGTACAGGTTCGACTTTTCGATGCGGCGGGTCGCTTGCTCTACCAGGAATCCCATCTTCCCAATACCATCAGTGCTATTTCTACCATCGAATTTCCTACAGGGATTTATTTGCTCCAAGTGATCCAGGGCGATGAGCAGATGACTGAGAAATTACTGATCGAAACACCTTAACTATTCTAGTTCCTGGGCTTTTTGCTATCTTTAGTCAAGTGATCAAATCCTAATATCCTAGTGTATTATACCCTAAACCTTATGCGATTGATGAAAATCGGTTGGATCATTGGTCTATTGGGCATCCTGTTGTGTATTGCCTGCAAAAAGCCCCTTGGCATCGACGATATCGACCAACTGGCCCCCCTTATCAAAATGTACAAATCTCCCTGTTTTGGCCAATGTCCCGTCTTCACCCTAATCGTTTATGAAAATGGCCTGACGACTTTTGATGGCCAGAGAAATACCAGTAAAAAAGGACTTCATTATAAAAAACTCTCTAAGGAGGCTCTTCGCCAACTACATAATCGCTTCAAAACGGCTCAACTGGAACAATACGAGGACTACTACCCAAGCGATTTGGCAGACCTCCCAAAGGTGAGCATCAGCTATTATGAAAAGCAAAAAGTCAAAACCATCAAAGGAGACATCAATCGCCCACCAGCCATTAAGGAATTGGAGCAGGCACTGGATACCTTAGCAATGAGTAATGACTGGACGGCCAAGACACCCCAAGAAGAACCCTTGGCCGATTACATCATTCCAGAAGAAATCATCATTCAATTTGCTGCTCAAACGGATATTCCTATTTGGGTAGAGCGCTTTGCGGATGTAGATTTGGCATTAAAGGAGCGCATTGCCCCCAATTCCAATATGTGGGTAATTACTTATGATACAGACAAGATCGCCCCAAAAGCCATGCTGGAACGCGTACGCCAATCTGACGGTGTCCAATTAGCTGAATTTAATAAACGCCTTAGTGGCAGAAAATAATCCTCGATGAAAAATAGCCTCTTTATTAGCCTCTGTCTATTACTTTGGATGGCTTGCGAAACCAATCAGCCAACTAATCAATCGACAGCCCCTCCTCCTGAAACGGAAACGGCCAGTAAGCTTCCCAAGGTGGATACCAGCCTTTTCGAGACTTTTGAAATAACGGAAGGCGATACGACTTTCTTGATGAAAAAGTACTTTTTCTGTTTTCTTAAAAGCGGCCCATCCAGAGATCAAGACCAGGAGGCAGCCGCTCAGTTGCAAGAGGCCCACCTAGCGCATCTCGGTCAGTTGGCAGAAGATCAAAAAATCTGTATGGCGGGTCCCTTTGAACAAAGTGAAGATATCCGAGGGATTGTCATTTACAGCGTTCCGACCTTGGAAGAGGCCCGTGCACTGGCGGAGGCAGATCCCGCTGTAAAAGCAGGAAGATTGGTGGTAGAGCTTTTTCCTTGGTGGGCAGCAGTAGGGAGTCAGCTTTTTTAGGACCACGATGCTGAGGCGAGATCGCTGCGCTGCGAGAGGCGAGATCGTGCCCAGGGGCCACTGCGAGATCGCTGTGCTGCGAGAAACAAGAACAGGAGGATAAAAAGCTCCGCTTTTTTGCTGTTAGGATTTTCCTGCTTCTCGCAGGTCATAGCCGTTCTCGCTTCTCACTGAATAATGAGCAGACCCTTTATCACTACAAAATACTTTAATTCAAGGCACCTCGCCGCCCTAGTTCGATGACTTCCAAATCATGGACTTTGCCAGCATCAATACTGAAACGAACAATGGTCTTGATCTTGTGAAAACCGTGTATGCCACAGGCACCAGGATTGATATGCAGTAGGCCGAGCTGCTTATCAGGCATAACTTTGAGGATGTGAGAATGCCCCGTGATGAATAAGCCAGGGGGATTTTGTCGGAGTTCTTCTCGTACTCTTTTATTGTACTTTCCAGGGTAGCCGCCAATGTGGGTGATCCAGACGTCTAATCCCTCACAATTGAAGCGCAAGTCCAAGGGAAAGGAGCGACGGAGGACGCCACCATCGATATTTCCATATACCGCCTTGAATGGCTTGAAGGCTTCCAGGGCTTCTACGACTTCCAGGCTGCCAATATCTCCAGCATGCCAAATCTCATCACAGCGGTCGAAGTATTTGAAAATTTTATCGTCTAGATGACTGTGGGTATCTGAGAGTAGGCCGATTTTTTTCATGGTTTTGTAGTGGAGTGGTTTTTGGCAGCCCGCAATTCTCGGAGTGAGCCAATTCACTCCGAGAGGGCAGCCCGCAGCGGAGCGGTCTCTATTCTAATTATACTTTTTTAATAAAGTCTGCGTCCCTTTCACCGTTGTCTGTTGGGCCTTGATTTCTCCAGCCTTGGCACTTTGATCTTTAGCATTCTGTGCCAACTTCTTCTTCGCCTCTTCAATCTTCTTTTCACATTTGGCGATCTCATCCTCCAGGCTATTCTGTTGCTTTTCGAGATTTTTCATATCTCCATTCAATGATTTAAGGACCTTTTCCTGACCAGCAAGCGTCACCTTAATGCTATTTTTGACGACCTCATTATTGAATTGGTTGAGCATTTTGTTGGCCATTGGGCTTTTATCTTCATGGCGATCAGAAGAGAGGTAAGCGCCTCCTAAATCATACCAAAGCGTAAGTTCCGTATTTTTGCCTTCTTGGTTAAAGCGAGCATAGACATCAACGGTATTGCTACTCATTTCCTTAATGGTGGCATTATCGGTAAAGTATTCGCCAGACTTCTTATCCTTCTTTGTTTTGCCTTTGTACCTCTTCATAAATTTTGACCAGCTTTTTTCCAATTCCTTGGCATTGCTGTCTTTGATCAAAAGGGTATAAGCATTGTTTTCTCCCTGGCTCATTTTGAGTTGGGCCTCAACGATTTGTGCATCGTTTTGGGCAAAAAGATTCAAACTAGCGAGGGTAAAAACAAATAAGAGCGTTAGAGATTTCATACGTGGTTTTTGATTGATGTTGTAAACAAATTTGCTCAAGTAGCAGGACTCGTGTTGCCTTTTGGACGCTATTTTTAAAACAGGGTCACCTTTAGTCTATAAATGATTTTCTCTGAGATAGTGCCTCAGGGGTATCGCCATTAAGGCCACTAAAGCGGCTCGTTTTACTTTATCTCAGGAACAAGCCCTAATGTATTTCTTTCAATTAGAGTGGAATATTGCCGTGTTTTTTTCTGGGCAACTGATCGACTTTGTTTTGGAGCATGGCGAAGGCACTGATGAGCTTGCGACGCGTAGTCTTGGGTTGAATAACTTCATCTACAAAACCTCGGCTGGTAGCGCTATAAGGATTGGCAAATTTCTCTGCATATTCCGCCTCTTTCTCCGCTAATTTAGCCCTTGGATCATCAGCATCTTTGATTTCTTTTCGGAAGATAATTTCACTAGCGCCCTTTGCTCCCATGACGGCAATCTCAGCCGTAGGCCAGGCATAGTTTAGATCAGCTCCAATGTGTTTGGAGTTCATTACATCATAGGCGCCACCATAAGCTTTTCGAGTGATTAAGCTGATGCGGGGGACGGTGGCCTCACTAAAGGCAAATAGCAATTTAGCCCCATTGACAATGATGCCATTCCACTCCTGATCCGTTCCTGGCAAAAAGCCTGGTACGTCTACTAAAACTAACATGGGGATATTAAAACAATCGCAAAAGCGCACAAATCGAGCAGCCTTTTTAGAGCTGTCTACATCCAAACAACCCGCTAGATGCATGGGCTGATTGGCAATGATTCCCACACTGCGTCCAGCCAATCGCGCAAAACCGACGACGATGTTTTCGGCATAGTTTCCGTGGATTTCCAGAAAAGAAGCTTCATCCATGATACCTTGTATAACCTCCCGAATATCATAGGGCTGGTTGACATTGGGTGGTAGGATATCTTCTAATTCAGGTCTTTCTTCTACGCCCAGTGTGTAGGGTAAAACAGGTGCTTTATCCTCACAGTTTTGCGGCATATAGCTCAGTAAGGTCTTGATTTTGGCGATGCAGTCGATGTCATTAGCTGCGGTGAGATGGGTAACCCCAGATTTGGTAGAATGGGCAGAAGCACCACCAAGTTCTTCGGCTGTAACTTCTTCATTCGTTACCGTTTTTACGACATTGGGGCCCGTTACAAACATATAAGAAGTCCCCTCTACCATAATGGTAAAATCAGTCATGGCAGGAGAGTAAACGGCTCCTCCTGCGCAAGGCCCCATGATGGCTGAAATTTGAGGAACGACGCCAGAAGAAATCACATTTCTATAAAAGATATCAGCATATCCACCCAGCGATTTGACCCCTTCTTGAATCCGCGCGCCACCTGAATCATTCAATCCAACCACAGGTGCCCCATTCTTTAAGGCCAGGTCCATAATTTTACAAATCTTCTCTGCATGTGTCTCAGAAAGTGAGCCACCAAATACCGTAAAATCCTGGGCAAATACATAAACCAATCGACCATTGATGGTTCCATAGCCCGTCACTACCCCATCACCGTAAAATTGCTGTTTTTCCATCCCAAAATCCGTACTGCGGTGAGTAACCAACATGCCGATTTCCTCAAAAGACCCCTTGTCGAGTAGGAAATGAATGCGCTCACGAGCAGTGAGTTTGCCCTTCTCGTGTTGTTTGGCAATACGGGCTTCGCCACCCCCTAATTGGGCTTGGTTGATTTTTTCTTGTAGGGTCGTCAGCTTATCTTGCATGGAGGAGTAATTTTGAAGCGCAAGATAGCGATTTTTTTATCACTTCAGCTTCCCTTCTGCCACACAAGTCAGCCCAAAAAGACGATTGGCTTTTCGGAAATTCATTTCGAAAGAATTGTATTGCTTGAGCAGAAAATTGACTGGAGCAGGCATAGGTGCCATGTCTGAAGATTCTGGGTTTTCCATATTTTCCTTATTGCTCTTGAGTCTACGTACCAACCAGACCAGAGGGAAGATAGAACCATAGATGTAATACTGCGCATTGATTTGACAACGGCAAGCCTCCAATAGGCGTTTGACCATTGGAATGGTATACCTGCGATAATGCCCCAGGTAAACATCATGGCTAGACCAAACGCTCATAAAAGCGGGGACAGTGATAAAGTAATAGGCATTAGAACCCACCTTATCACAAATTTCTCCCAGAATGGCATAATCATCAGCAATGTGTTCGAGGACATCCATCATGATGACGATGCAATCGTTGATGCCTTCAGGGATGTAGCGCAGTTTGCGCACCTTTTGCCCCTGTGTTGCCGCCATTTCTACCTCCGTATAGCCAATATCAATGAGTAAGACTTCTTCGATGTATTCGGGAAAAGCTTTGTACAGTTCGTAGGCAAAAAAGCCTGAACCAGAGCCAAAGTCAATCACGGTCAAAGGCTTATTTTGCTGCTCCGCCAGGTTTTTAAAGTAGCGAAACAAGGGAACTTTCTTGGATTGGTAGTACCAATGGGTAGAAGGGTCTACCCCACTTTCTAACTCTTTCAGGTCCATAATCTAACTATTTCTTACTTTTCGCTTGCAGATCCTCAAGCTGCTTATTGAATTTAACGGCAGGCTCGTATTTTGGATTCAGGGAAAGCGATTCTTTCAACAAAGGATAAACCTGTTGGTGATTTCCGGTGAAGTAATTTTTCTTAGCCGTGTAGAAGGCTTCGCGGGTGCGGTCATTGGTTTGCTTGGCGATTTGAATCCCCATATCATAGGCCGCAGTCACTTTTCCACCTTCCATATCAAAACGGTCAATATTGCTTAGTGCAGCTTGGGCATTTCCTTGCTGAGCATTGACGGAGGCCAAATAGTAATAGGCTGTGGAGAACTTATAGTTGAGGTCAACGACTTTTTCAAAGGTCTCCCTGGCTTTATCTAAGTTTTGTGTTTGCATATAATACACCCCTAAGGCATAATTGCCATTGACATAATCAGGACAGAGCTCGACGAGTTGATCCAGCGCAGCCTTGGCTTGTGGAAATCTTCGCAAGCTCAGATTGCTATTGGCCAAGGCCAACATAGCCGCTTCGTTTTTAGGATTTTTCTCCAATTCTTTTTCATACCAAGAGGCCGCCTCTGCAAAATCTTTGGCTTGATCAGCCTGATAGCCTTTGTAATCTGCCCGATCTTTCGCTCTCCCTATCGCACCTATTGGAATACCATCCACTTTTTCTTCGTACACAATCTCCCCTGGAGGCCAGGCCCCTTTCAGAATCAAATCGTGATCGACAAAACGCGAGTAGAACATATAATAATCACAATCGTGTTTGTAGCGATCGGGATAACGCGTATAGCTGACTTTGACATTAGGTGCCCAGCGTTTCATATAGGCCCCAACAGGCATAGAGGAGCTGGTGCGTATCGTGATTTCCTCGCCATTTTTGATGCGTTCATCATTTTCAATAAGCCATTTACTCATCTTTTTCATGGCATTCATCCAATAATCCGTCTCATAACGGCCATAAGCCGCTTCGATCCCACCAGATAATTCATTGAAGTAAGTCACTTGGTGCGGATGGTTTCGGATCATCCACATCGTCGGCAAGGCTAAGAGTAAGGCAATGACTGCGGAGATGCCCCATCTTGCTATTTTCCCATTGTTCAACTGCACCAATTGGTACCATCCCCAAGCCGCCAAAACCGTCACTACGGGATAGACAAACAAAAAATGTCGCATACCATCATAGAGTGAGGAGCCTTTGAGTACCGCATAACCTACGGGAAATATGGCAGTGAAAGCCATATAAACAAAAGGCATAGGATCGATCTTTTTGTATCGAATAAAAAAGAGCGGTAGGGCCAATAGCAAACCCAGCAATACCACAAAAGGCGCAGAGATCAATATCCATTTGGGGATGTAGTACCAGGGCAATTCATCCGACCAAAGATGCTCTCCTTCAAAAAGCATTCGAATACTGGTAGAGAAATTGGACATTTCGCTCAGCGCGACAAAAGGATTGCTCAGCGGAGCTTGTCGCGCATAGGGCCAAAAGATCATTCCCGCAAAAAAGCTGGCGACGACCACAAAGCCTACAATCCCTGCAATTTTTGTCAGTTTTTTCACATCCGTCAATTGCGAACGAAGATCGGAGCGCCAGAGATAAGTCAGCCCTGTAAACAAGCCAAAATAGGCAATCAGCAAGATTCCTCCTACCCTTACATTGATGGCCGCCGCAATCCCAATGATCAGCATCAATATGGTTTTGGTGCTGGGTCTAGGCAGGGTTTTCATAAAGCGGATCATGTAGAGCAAGCTGAAAATATAAGCTGCAGCAAAGGGGATATCCTTTGGATTATTCATCGAATGTCCAAAAATCCGTGGGGATAAGGCCGTAAAGATCAGGGCGAGGAAGGCCAATTTCCAGCTATTGGTCAATTCTTTGGCCAGTAGCCCCGTAAACAGGATTAATAGAAAACCGACCAAAGAATTGAGGACGTGGCGCATATCATAGGGATCGAGCCCCCCAATATTCTCATTGAGCCAAGCCGCCATGTAGTCAAACAAGCCACCGTAATAATAGAGGTTTTTATAGGACAGTGCTGACTGGTCTTCTCCATCCGTTTCAAAATAGGCAAGAATCTTTTCGCCATAAATCTTTTGTACCTCCTCATCTGCCGTAATCCCATAGTCAAAACTCAACATGGGCATCAGGACTAGTAATAAGACACTGGTCAGGAAAAAAAGCAATCTGTAGTAGGAAGGCTCTGTAGTCGCCTCCTTGCGCTGAACCAAATCATTGATGGGACCGCTGATAAAATGCTGCCATTTGAGTCGCGTAGAAATCAAGATGGTCTGTCCCAACATGCGAATGCTATCTTTAAATAGCGAAATTTTTGAATCCTCCTGATGGGTCCACTGAACGGGCATGGGTTGAAAGGGGATACCAGAGAGTTGGGCTTGGTAGAGCAATTCTACATCGTGGGCCCAGCCTTTGGTTTTGAGCTTGGCGAACAAATCCTTGGCGATGGCCTTTGGATACAATTTGTAACCACATTGTGTATCGCTGATATTGATATTGGTAAAAAGCTGTATGAGCAGGTTAAAAATCAAGCCAGCGATGCGACGTAGGGGATTGCCTTTTACACTAGAAGCTTCGTGTTCTCGAGAGCCTAGCAAGATGGTATCTAAAGGAAATGTCTTTTGTGGTAGTTTTTTCAGCCAGTTGAGCAATTCAGAGGGACGGGTCGCCATATCGGCATCCAGGGTAAGGATAAAGTCGCCATTGGCTTGTTTGACTCCCACTTTTAAAGCCCCTCCCTTACCTTGATTTTTCTCCAGCGTAATGAGTTGAAAATCTGTTTCAGAGGAAAAAGCGGTTTCTGCTTGTTGCTTGATTTTCTTGACGGTATCATCTCCACTTCCATCGTCTACCACAATGATTTCCAGCTTTTCTGTCCAACGTTTTTCAAAATCTTTTAAGACCCGAAACATGTTATCGACCCGTTTGCTTTCATTGTAGCAGGGGATAACCAAGGAGAGCTGACCTTTGAACTGATGTCGAACGACTTTTTTTACTGGACTTACTTTGCTTTTCTTTTTACTCATACCAAATGACGGGAATAAGAAGCTATTTGATGACGCATTTTCTAGATTTCCTCAACCTAGTTTTTAGGCATATACGCAAATTTGTAATTGCGGTCTAGGAAATAAGAGGCAAATTTTAAAAAATCTTTTCAATTATCTTAATATGTGTTCAGGCGATTCAGTAAGAAGGGCAAAAACAAAAGACAAATAGCCGCGAATTGAGCATTCAGGCATTGTTTTTTCATTTTTTCCACAAAGCGAGCAATTAAAGACTAAAAGGACTACTTTTGCTAACAAAATCTTCAGCCTTACCAGTTTGATGGATGCTGACAACCAATTTTAAAAAAATTAAGAATAGCATGTCTTTGATCACAACAAAATCCCTTCTTTCTGAGCGCATCCAGCGCATGGCGGAATCCGCTACCATCAAAATGTCTCAAATGGCCCGTGACCTTCGCGCCC
>JBCBDH010000029.1:0-19514 GCA_038529855.1 Bacteroidota bacterium
GATGAATTCCCCAATACCTTTTATACCCTATCTGGTGCGGAATTGATTCACAAACTGGGAAAACGACAACTTCGACCCAATGATGGGACGGGGGGAGCAGCAAGTATGAGTAGCCTGGGAAATGCCGCTCGACTGGTTTTCAATCGCGTCCAGGGCGGTGCGCGGAATTTGCTGAATTTGGTCACTTATTATCAAATGAAAAAACGTGCAGGAACCATCGCCCAGGGTCTCAATCCCTTTCTAAAAAAGGTTCGTGAGCAATACCCTACTCTTCATTTCCACTTTGTTGGGCATAGCTTTGGGGCTCGACTGATTACTGCAACAGCAGCAGGCGCTTACGATTTGAGTATTCACAGCATTACCTTATTGCAAGCCGCTTTTTCTCACAATGGTTTTGCTGATAATTATTCAGGAGACAAAGACGGCTTTTTTCGCCATGTGATCAGTGAAAAACGAGTCAGCGGTCCAATACTAATTTCACATACCAAAAACGATGGTCCAGTCAGTATCGCCTATCCAATTGCCTCGCGAATTGCCCGACAGGTCGCTTCAGGGCTTGGGGGAAAAAATGACCCCTATGGTGGTATGGGGAGCAATGGCGCACAAAAGACCCCTGAGGCCGTAAATGGGAAACTATTGGCTGTTGGCAATGATTACCAGTTTGAGGCAGGTCGAATCTATAATTTATTGGCTGATGACTACATCAAAAATCATTCAGATATCAAAGGAGAGGAAGTAGCTTATGCGCTGCTGACGGGAATAGAGCGGAGCTTGTGAATGACGATATGATCTATGTGCTATCTTTCCGAGAGCAATGGAATCGCAAGGCGTCCTTTGGATTAGTCTCTCTTTAATCAATATAAAAACTGGTATTATTAATTGAACTTTCGTATATTACGATAATTTTTAATATATCTTAGGATTTGGAACTTCGCTTAGCGGAAGAAATTAAAAAAGCCGGACCTAACTGAATAATATAAGCTTGTAGTTTTGGTAGGTCTATGAGGTGAGATTAGACCCGGCTTTCATCACTATGGAAACACTTCTTAATACTATAAAATAGCTATTTCCTAAGATCCGTTTTAAGTCTGTATAATGGGAGATTTCCCTTGTGGAGTTTTTGGTGAAACATAAGACTATAGATTAACTTTAAGCAATAATAGGACTCAACACTTATCTTTTAGTGTTTGCCAATTGAGCCCAAAATGATTTAGATCGTGATCTAAACTATAGGAGTAGTCATTATTCGTCTTATGCTTGATAAATCTTGCTATTATTATTGTAGTCGCATGGTATTGAAATAGCACGGAAGACTGGTATTTAACAGGAGCTGAATACTTTAGCTAACACATGATATTCATATTAAATACGATATAAAACTATGTATTTTTATGATAGTTAGAAATACCAATAAATTGGTATTTTTAGCAATCTATAATAAGAACAAGTACAATATATATCGGTACTGCACTGGTCCTATTTGTTGGTCAAAGAAGGAATCTATGACTTCTTTGTGCGACATCAGCAGTAGTAATCATACCGGTTTTTGAACTTACGTCTATCTAACTGGAAGAGAAGTAAGAATTTTTGAATAATTGCAAGGCAAACGGTAGAAGAAAGAATCTATTTTAAACAATAAAAACACGTGCTATTGACAAATCTCTGTATGGCTTCGCTTAACAGCCTGTCAAAAAATGTTGGCCCAATATATTTACTCTGGTATAGTGTGACCATGGGTTGCCCCTATAGGCTATTTACTGAAAGAGTACCATTACGATTAAGCCCTTTATAATTTGACTGCTGAACCAAAATATGAAATTCTAATTGCAGAGGACCATCCAATAGTGGTTGAAGGACTTCGATCATTTTTGAGTTCGGACCCATTATTTCATGTGGTAGGACATGCTAGTAATGAACAAGAATTGTACGATCTCATCGAAACGCATCATCCCAATATTGTCATTACAGAGGTCAAACTTCCTCGATCAAATATCTACAGGATGATCCAAAAAATACAACATATAGATAATGAGCTCAACATCATTGTCCTGTCCAATTTCACCATTGCCAATATGGTCCAGGATTTAATGAAATCTGGGGTGAGTGCTTATCTATCCAAAATAGCCTCCTTAGAAGAAATAAAGCAAACCATCATCAAGGTAGCCCAAAAGGAAAAACTGATCAGTGCAACTGTATTTCAACCAGACATCAAAAATAATGGAGATTTCAATATCAATAATCACTTTGATAGAGACTCGAAACAGGATATGGAGCTGACCCAAAGAGAATTGGAGATCATTCTCTACCTCAGCAGAGGATTTACCAACCATGAAATCGCCGAGCAGCTACATATATCTAAATACACCGTGGAGACCCACCGCAAAAACTTAATGAAAAAACTAAATCTAAAGACGAGCGCCCAACTCATTTACCACGCTGTACAAAATGGTTTAATCTGAATCAAGGAACTGAATAGTTGATTAATCTAAACTAGATCATCGCCCTACCCATTGGTTGGAGTATACATCAAAAACAATGAAGAGCGTTCGACCCAAAGGCCGACGCTCTTCTCCTCTTTTAATAAACCAACGTATTCTTAGAATCGTTTTTTAACGGCTATGGATCAGCAATTTATGGGTATAGCGTTGGTCTTTTTGACGAGCACTCAAGAGGTAGACCCCATTTTCTAAACCTAAAGCATTCAAATCCATTCGATACAAGGTATTGATGGTAAAGGTTTGGTAAATGCGCTGTCCCAATAGATCGTATAGCTCAATCAGTATGGGCCCCTGCGCAAAGCCTTCCATCTGAATATCCACATAGGTATTGGCGGGATTGGGTCGAATGTGAAGACCGCTTGCGTAAAGGTTCGTCTGGGCAGAGGTATGGCTTCTGTTATCCGCAATCGCATTTTGGAAGGCGCTGCCACAGGCTTCGCAATTCGTCAAGATAGCCCAAAAGACATTCTTGTCCGCATTCACAAAATCTGCGATAAACATCCCCTTCATTATAGTTGGATTGTCTGCACTTGGATTTTCAACAATCAGATCCTTGGTGGTATACATATTAGCACTCACCTGTGATCCACCCCATACCTGAATATCTCTCCCCGCAAAAATGACCAGGGACTCTTCCTGACTATTAAGTACTGCATTCTTCTCTAGCTTCACTTTATTCTTGACGTACAGATAAGTACACTGATCCACTTCGAGATCAGCATCAGAGCGGACTTGGAGAGATTTGATATAGACCTCTTCTTGACCAGAGAAAACCAGGCTGGCATTTTCCTCTACCTCAATCCTGCCATAATGATCACCTGTAAGTGTTAGACTGGTATTAGCAGGTACGGTAATATCATTTAAGTCATCAAATGTGTTGTCTTTGAAGAGGGGTAGATTAACAGTCAGGGCATTGGGGAAGGTCGTGGTCACTTCACTATTGCCTTCTACCTCGATATAAGGTGCTTTGGCAAAAGTACCCGTAGAGGTCACCATTGTATTATTGGTCAGACTGATTTTGGAGTTGGGATTCAAAGTACCAATGCCACCACCCAAAACGGTATTCTCACTCATTAATATGCCATCAAAAGCCACCAGGCTATAACTGGAAACCAAATTGGTGCGATCAAAATTATTGACAACAAAAGTCGCTTCTTCACTACAGCCATTGGCATCCGTCACTTCTACCGTATAAGTACCATTGCCATCAAGGCTTGCGGTAGCACTGGTCTCGCCCGTATTCCAAAGGTACTCCAGGGGCAAGGCCAAATCCGTCTCGTTTAAGATATTGGCATTGAGGACGGCCGTTTCGCCTTGGCAAAAATCTGGTAGCTCCGCCTGTACGATATCGATCAAGGGTAAAGCATCACAAGGAACAACCGTTGACAAGGAAACAAAGAAAGGACCAATGACATTTTCTACGGCCACTTCCCCACCTGTTGTCACTACGATACTCCGAAAACCAGCAATAGCATCTGCTGCTATTTTGATCTCAGCTTCCAATTGCGTGGGGCTAATCGCTTGGGTACTCCGTATACTAATGCCACTGCCCAAATTCAGCACAGAACTAGCATCAAAATTTGTATTTCCACCAAAGACATTTACCGTCAACAAATCGCCTTGGACGGCAGCAGGCGGAGAAATACTCAAAATGGTGGGACTACTAGAGGGATTCAAGACTTCAAAAGTCCCTTCCCCAATAGCTGTTTCCATCGTGCCATCAGACAGTGTGGTCGTAGCAGTCACGTCGCGGAAGCCCAAAGTTGCGGATGGATCAATGTCTAGCAAAACGTCCAGTTCATTGGGGGAGAGGACTTGAATGCTGGTCACACTAATCCCCGTACCACTAAAAGTGATATTGGTGCTGGCATCAAACTGGGTATTGGCACCTGTTAGTTTTACAGAAAAGGTATTGCCCCTTGGACCAGTATTGGGTTGGGCAAAGGCGAGGGATTCATCAATGGCTCCCTGAATGATATTAAAGGCCGTATTTTCATAACGCTGCAGATTGGCGGAGCCGCCTAGATTGACTTCTGGGATAAAGGCAAAGGTGCCGCCAGTTTCTCTAGCCATAAAAGAAAAAGCTTCAATGGCAGAAAAATTACTCATTCGAGTATTGCCGCTACTACCCGTATTTTTCTTCATCGTAGAAGAAGTCGAATTATCTGAAAAGGGTACTTCGTCTATTCCATTATTGCGATTTCCCCCCTGCTGTGTACTAGACATCAAACCAGGAACACTGCTACAATCACCAGATAAAATAATAGATGCTGTAATACTGCGGGCTTTCAAAGCATTAACCGCGCCATTCAAATCAGTTCCTGGACGGGGCGAAGCATCCGTAGCGATAAATACTTTTCCATTATCCTTGATCTTATCCTTTGCAGCATTCACTGCTCGCACGGAGGCTTCAGGACAGTCGCTTCCACCCGAAGCCTCCGTGCATTGACTTGGTTTCGAATGATATTGAGATCAGTAGTGGGCTGTCTGATACTGACATTGTCTTTAAAAGTGACCAATTGAAAGACCGTTTCGCAGGAGGAGGAATTATAGCCATTCAAAATTCTCAACAAGGCATTTCTAACACCCGCAATCTCTTCTCCCATACTCCCCGTATCATCAATGATAAAAGCCACATCTACAGGACGATTAACCCCATTGTCAACACCTCCCGTATGAAAGGCCAAACATTCTGTCTGATTAATTTCATGCAAACCGCCTATAGCGACATCAGCGCGCATCAAATCATCGCCAGCGACAGCAGGCGCTCCACCAACCCCTCGATGCAGAAAACCTTTATTGTGACCAAATTCATGGGCTAGAATTTCCCCAGTTCGATTCGCCCCACCAAGATTACTTCGCAAAATCATGGTAGAGGCATTTAGATCAGCCGTTCCCAATACACTGCCAGGTGTCCCATTGGATCGAACAAGGATTGAGGTAACAATTTTTACATAAGCACTGCTTTCGTCCAGAACCGTTCTACGCTCTGTAGCGGTGGTGATAATGTCCAAGCCATCACCTGCCATACCAAAAGAACCCAGAGTGCCCGAACGACTAAAGGAAACCTGACAGGCTACATCCTGGTCATTATTCACGCGATTGTCACATCGCTCTACGATCGTCGTGGCAAAACTCAATGCGCCATTGGCAATGGCATCGCTATAAGTGGCATCGGGATGGACAGTAAAAGAAATCGGATGTCGATGTTTCTTAGCGGATGGATCAATATGTGGATCCTGTCCATAGCTATATATTGGAAGGATGAGGCAAAACCATAGTAAGCCTGTATAAAGATTAAATGATTTCATAATACGATTTTCAATTTAGGATAGAAAGATGCCCATTTGCTGCTGGGGGGATAGGTCAAAAACCATTCAATCCTAGCTGAGCAAAACGAGTTGTTAAAAAGGGATAAAAAATGGGATACTTAATGCGCTGACTCATTGTTATCACCAAAGACACTAGCTACGCCAGATTGTTGAATGACTTTATTCAAACTCATGGCCTCTTCCACATTGTCAGACCATTCCCATTTAAAATCGGCATATAAGCGGCTTGTCTGTGCTTGTAAATTAGTCAGCACAGCCAATGCTTCAGGACGGCCAGAAATCCCCAAGCCCTGTATCGCCAATCGACCAATGACTTCTCCCAGTTGTTGTCCGCGATATTTTTTGTGGCTAAAACGCAGAGCGCTTCTCCGCCACTGATCTGCTTCTGTCCATTTGGCTAGGTATTGTAAAATGGCAGGATTCCCTTGCTGACTCAAATGCCCCAATGATTGGAACACGACGAGCAAGGAGATAAAAGTAGATTCAGAAACCTCCCCATTTTGCCGTTCAAAATATTGAACTAAGGGAAGCCAGGCTGACTCTTCCCCAATATAACCCAATACCGTTACGATATTGACGCGGGCAGCATCATACTTTGGATTGTCTAACATTTCTAGTAATTGGGGTACCGCATCCGTACCATAAGACTGAGCCTTTTCATAGGAAATCCCATGAATGTATTGGCCAGAAACAAATTCCTCCAAGGTCATTTGCTGAGCCAAAATGGAGCTACTGAACAATAAAAATCCAAATAGCAATAAACAATAACTACGATTCATAAGTATTTATTTAGGGTTTGTGATTGAATAGAACACCTAATGATGATTAACTTAATTAGGCATGGCGACCCCAGGGCGATCAATGCACCTTGAATGATCTCCATACAGCATGACCTAATCACTACACCAAAAGGCAGATGATTTTACAAGGTCATTTTATCCAGTTGGTCGAATTGTTAAAAGAGGCTAATAAACGTGATCCGAGAATTGGCTGATCCAGGAGTCAGTTGTGACTTAGACCACTGGCACTTGTTTAAATATCTAGTGCCATTACACGCTATAGATTTGTCGTTGATTTACCGCAAGGTAAGCAAAACCCATACAAGACACAACAATTGTGCAACAGGAAAAGGTTATATTGTATATTATTTGAACAGAGCTAATCCAGCTATCTTTGACTTATGAAGTACCTATTTGTTCTTTCTCTAATTCCCCTATTTGCTTCCATTTCTATGACTGATGTACCCACAACGACCAAGGCCAAACTGATTTATGTAGGAGACCCTATGTGCTCCTGGTGCTATGGCTTTTCTCCTGAATTGACCAAGGCCCTTCAATCCCTGGAAGATCAGGTCGACCTAGAACTCATCATGGGCGGCCTACGCCCCTACAATACCCAAACGATGAAAGACCTTGGTGACTTTCTAAAAGAACACTGGCAGGAGGTCAGCCATCGAAGCGGACAGCCTTTTCAATATGAAATCCTGAAAGATCATCATTTTGTCTATGATACAGAACCTGCTTGCCGAGCCGTAAGAGTCGCTCGAGCCCTCGCTCCCAATAAAGAGTTGGCTTTTTTCAAAGCTATCCAAGACGCCTTCTATGCCCAAAATCAAAATACCAATCAAATCGACACTTATTTAGCCATCGCTCAAAAGCTAGATATCGATCAGGAAAAATTTCAAAAGGCGTTCAGCTCCGAAGAAATGAAAGTGGCTGTTCGCCGCGATTTTGAGCGAGCTGCAGAAATGGGAATCAGAGGCTTTCCCTCTATGGTCTTGCAAAAAGGAGAAAAACTATTTTTGATTGCCAATGGATACCGAACAGCAGAGCAGATTATAGAAGCCGTAGAACAGCGTTTGGAGAAATAAAAATTTTAATTTTAACATTTCGATTCAAAAAACTGATTTACAATTACTTATCTTCAATTATCGCCATCAAATTAAGTCAAATTCTCATTTTCTTTTATGGAATTTTTGAATTGCTGCGTCCTATTAGTGGAAGATCTCCAACAAGTCCAAAAGAGGGAAAAAACTTTTGCGACCACAGTCCAGTTTGAGGGCCTACCTGTCTGTTTGAGTACGAGGACAGGGGGATAGGGTATTGCCTATTTTAGGTCTAAAAAATGGTGGTCGGCGGTGGTGGCCTGGGTGGGAATCCCACCCTCAATGGTGGGCATACCATCAAATAACAAAATATAATATAATAAATACTTTTATAATTGAACACCTATTCCTCTACCCCCTTTGGAATTCCCCTAACCATCCTAGCGCTATGCATCACCCTATTCTCCTGCCAACCCTCCCCTCCTCCGCCAAATAATACCCCCATCCCTCCTGACCAAGGCCCCCGCTGCTTCACTCCCAAACAAGGAAGCCAATACCTCAGCCCTCAAGCCATACAAGAATTAGCTAATCAAAGCACCAACCCCCAAAAAGCAAAAGACTACAGTGGCATGAAACGCATCAAAGGTGGTGCTTTCAAAATGGGCGGCGATCAGAGACCAGACGCCAATCCCCAATGGCAAGGGAGCCAACCCCGCGCAGACGAATTCCCCAAACACCAAGTCCAAGTCAAAGACTTCTGGATAGACGAAACGGAAGTTACCAATGCGCAATTCAGTGAGTTTGTAGCCGCAACGGGCTATGTCACTACAGCAGAGCGCCCCATCCCGCTTTCAGAAATCATGGCGCAGCTTCCAAAGGGGACAGCGCCACCAGATGCAGCAGCACTCGTTCCAGCTTCGCTGGTCTTTCATTCGCCAGAGCGGAGCGATGGGAGGGGTTATGGGGCTCAGGACTGGTGGAGCATTACGCCAGGAGCCCATTGGCGGGAGCCGCAGGGACCAGGTAGCAGTATTGAGGGGAAGGCAGATTACCCCGTGGTGCATATCTCTTGGTATGATGCGATGATGTATGCGCGGTGGGCGGGGAAGCGACTGCCCACGGAGGCGGAATGGGAATATGCGGCAAGGGGAGGACATTTGGAGCAGGTATTTCCTTGGGGAGATCAATTGGATAGGGATGGAAAACTACAAGCCAATTTTTGGCAGGGCCAATTTCCGGTCTTGAATACCAAAGAGGATGGCTTTGAGCGACTAGCGCCAGTGCGTTCCTTTCCGCCCAATAGCTATGGCTTATACGATATGGCAGGTAATGTCTGGGAATGGTGCAGCGATTGGTACCATGCGGGCTATTACGATTGCGTCCAGACCCACCAGCTAGGGGATAATCCACAGGGGCCAGCGGGCAGTTATGATCCCTTCTTGCCTGCTTCTGCCCAAAAAGTAATTCGAGGGGGCTCTTTTCTGTGCAATGATAGTTATTGCTCTGGCTATAGATCGGCAGCGCGGATGAAGTCGAGCCCAGATACTGGATTGGAGCATACGGGCTTTAGATGTGTTCGCGATTGATAGACCAGACTACCAGAACACCGCATAAATCACTGCTAGCATACCGAAAACGGCAACGGAGGCAATGTTGAATACACTATCGGTACTGAATAAATCTTTTTCGTAGCTAATCGCTTTTTTATCCTCTCCGCCTTGATTATCCATCATTGAAATAATAACCATAATCAAAGAAAGAATGAGGAAGCTGACCCCCATACGATCTATAAATGGGAAATCGGGTAAGGCGAATTTCATACCCGCAGATAGCGGAATAGAAAGTAGTACGACCCAAAAGGCAGCATTGGCAGAGGTGCGTTTCCAGAATAAACCAAATAGGAAGATGGCCACAACCCCAGGGCTGATAAAACCAGTATACTCCTGAATGTACTGGAAGGCTTGATCCAAATTCCCCAATAAAGGAGCGACGATAACCCCTAAGACCAAAGACATGGCTGCCGAAATTTTACCCACCCTCACCAATTTAGCTTCGCTTTCATCAGATAAGCCCTTACTCTCTGATTCACTGGAAACCAAATCAGCGTCCGCAGATTCGGGCATAAAGAAGGTGCGGTAAATATCCAGAGTAAAAATCGTTGAAGCACTATTCACCATGGAACTAAGCGAAGAGCCAATGGCTGCAATCAAAGCCGCAAAAGCCAGCCCTTTAAAACCAGTGGTTACATAATTATTCAAAACCCAAGGATAAGCTTCGTCAGGCTTAGCGATATCTGCACCCAATACAAAGGCAGCAATCCCAGGAATAACGACAATCACAGGCAACAAAACTTTGAGAAAAGCAGCAAAGGCCGTTCCCCGCTGTGCCTCTTGCAAGCTCTTTGCTGCCAAAGCCCTTTGAATGATGTATTGGTTGTTTCCCCAATAATAAAGATTGGCAATCCACATTCCTCCAATCAAGACCGAAATCCCAGGCAGATTCATATACTCAGGATTAGAACGATCTAAAATCATATCAAACTTCTCTGGCGCTCTGGTAACCAAAGTTTCCAATCCAGCAAAAAAGCCTCCCCCCAAAGCATTCAACACCAATACACTGGCCAGCATCCCACCAAAGATCAAAACGACCACCTGCACCACATCCGTCCATACAACCGCTTTCAATCCCCCAAATATCGAAAAAGTCGCTGCATAGAAAGCCAGTCCTACCACACCTATCATCAAATTAACTCCCATGATATTTTTCAGGGCCAAGCCCCCCAGATACAATACAGAGGTAATATTGACAAATACAAAAAGCAGAACCCAGAAGATGGCTAAACCAATCCGCACGCGTTTGTCAAAACGTTCTTCCAAAAATTGAGGCATGGTATAAATCCCCTTTTTGAGGAAAATGGGTAGAAAGAATTTGGCGACGATCAGCAAAGTCGCTGCGGCCATGAGCTCATAAGAAGCGATGGCTAAGCCCACCACATAGCCTGATCCAGCCATGCCAATAAATTGTTCAGCAGAGATATTGGAAGCGATAAGCGAACCACCAACGGCCCACCAAGGCAGGGCTTTACTCGCCAAAAAATAGTCTTGTGTCGTCTCTTGCTCCCCATCAGAGCGCGATAGCCAAAGCCCTAAGCCAATCATACAGCAGAGGTAGCCAAAAAAGATAGTTAGATCAAATGTAGAGAAAGTAGCCATTAAAGCAATTTTTGAATTTAGCTTTAATGATACGGGATTTTTTTGGCTTATCAGAAAGGACTATGCGGAATTTAACAGGAAGTGGAAATTTACCAATACCCAAGGCTGTTTACAGCTTGATGATTTTCAACTCCACTCGCCTATTGGCATTCTGGTCTTCTATGCTTTCTTCAGGATGACGAAGGGGACGCGACCAACCAAAACCTTTGTAAGACAATCGCGCTGCATCCACTCCGTTTCTAACGAGGTAATTGTAAATGTTTTTAGCTCTATTCTCAGAGAGTCTATAGTTTTTGGAATCAATGTCATAGCCATCAGGGTTCTTTCGGCCATAGGAACAACAGATGTGGCCTTGTATCTCTACTTCTACCTGAGGATTGGCCAAGAGGATTTCCAGGATTTTTTTTAGGGTAGGAATACTTCTCCTCACTAAAGTATGACGACCTGGTAAAAAGTTGAGCTGCTCCAAAATGATGTTGTCCCCAACTTCCAATTCTGCAATATTGTCCAAGCTTTTATTGGAGGGGGATTCTGTGGCTTCAGGCTTTTGGATGGTGGTATCAGGAGCACTATTAAAGGGAGCTTCCACCACTACTTCCTCCTGTTCCAATGCCCAACGAAAAACCAAAGTCACTTTGCGATTGGCCTGCTCCCCACGGTCGCCCCCCTCAGATCGCCCACTTTCTGGAATCTCCCCAATCCCTTTGTAAACAACCGTATCAATGCGATTGGGATGATGAATATGGACATAATCCGCTACTGTGCTCGCTCGATTCTCAGCCAGGACCTCATTGCTCTCCTTAGTACCCAAAAAATCTGCACTCCCTATGATATCCAAACGATACAGCTGATTGGTATCCAATTGTTGAATCGTTTCGCTGAGGGCCAACTGCTGCGACTCGCTGAGTTCGTAAACGGCGATATCATAATAGAGATCAAGGGTATCTCTTTGGACGCTTGGGTTTTGGCCAAAGAGCGATAAGACCAATAAGCTATTGATCAAAGACAGAAAGATTATTTTGGGAGGCAGCATAGTCAATGATAAAAAATGGGTTGAAGAAAGCCCTTCAACCCATTTCTGATGAAGGTATTTAGTTCCTTATTTCATCTCCAAAGTACCAAAGGTGTATTGATTCAAACGAAAATTACCCACTAAAAATTGATTGCCTGCAAAGTCGCAAAATAGCGGGGTGAAGTCCAGTTTTACATCTGAGCCCTTAAAGAGCAATTCGCGATGGGCTAATTGGCCCTTTTCGTTGATGATGGCCAAGTCCGTATACAGCATCCGCTTTTTGCCATTGAGCTTTTTGCGCTCTTCCTTGGTCTTGGTATCGTTGAATAAAAAATACAGTTTTCCAGAATCGCTGATGCCATAGGCATAGGAAGTGGAGTACTCTGTGTTGATTTCAAAATCTTTGATGATCTTTTGCTCGTACTTCAATTTCCCTTCTGCATCGTAGCAAAGAATCAATAAATTGTCTGAGTGATAGGTGACTTTGTTCTTTGTATCGTTACGCTGAAGGTGGCCAGCGCCTGTCGTAGTGTTTACTAATTTGTTTTCCTGATAGATCTGCTCTATGATAAAGCCTGTACTGCCATCTGGCAATTCAAAATCATCTTTGATGTAATAGTTATATTCCAATCCCTTGCCCTTTTTAAGCCTTTTCTCTTCTACCAAACCTTCTTTGAAAGCATCTTTAAAAAAATGAGCTTCCGTTTCTTTCAATCCACCACCCACTTCACCATGTACATTAAAATGGCCTACTAATCCAGCATTGGTCGTTGAGCTGTACAAACCCGCTACTCGAAAATAGGAAGGACTGCCTGAAGAGACGGACATCATGGCCAATTCTGGTGTCTTGGTCGATCCAATCTTAATGCGGGTTTCCTTTACCCCACTGTCACTGAGCTGAAAAACGATGTACTCAGCGTCCGATAAGTTTTTATCCTTCTTTTTGGTACTCTTATCCTTTAGCGAGGTGAAGATGTAGACGGTTCCATCGTTGCCCACTTGCAATTCCTGGACATCCAGCTTCATATCTTTGTAGGGAAATTCATGCACCTTATCCCATTGCAACTTCATGTCTGCATCAAATAAGGCAATAGCCATTTTTTGGTTGCCCGCTTCGTTTTGATTGGCCAATACATTCATATAGGCCACCATCTTTTTATCTGGGCTCACCACAAATTCATTTCCTTTATCTCGATTCAAATCCATGCTAACTGGAGCAACCCCCATGACCAATGCCTTTTTCTTTTTGTAGGGGTGGCGATGAATGGTTTCAAATGCGCCTAAACGACGCGGTTCAAAAAGGCTGCTCATCAATATCCATTCTTTGGCTTTCTTATTGTAATCTGCTGCACAGACGAATTTGCCTTTGGCGGTATAAACCAAGTCAATAAACTGAACATCATCCCCTTGGGCTTTCAAATTGAGTTTGACCTCTCCAAGTTTTTTGTGTTTCCAGTCATAAGATCGAATGCTGCCTTCCTTTTTCAGTCGCATCTGCATATAGTAGCCATCTTCATCAGCACTAATCAGCTTATAGCCATGCAAATTGCCCGTTGATCTATAGACTTGGCCCCAATCCACGGAATAATCCTGTGCAGAGCTAGACAATGAAACCAATAGTAGACAGGTGAATAGTACAATAACTTTTTTCATGCTTTAAAATAAGTTGAGTGAGAAATAGTATTTGTTTTTTGTAAAACAAAAACGAGGCCCATCTTTTGCCTTAATAATCAAAGGTCTTTCACTGAGGAAAGACCTTTAATTAATAGCTTGTAGATTGCTATTTATTGTGTAAGTGAATTAAAATATCCCCTTGAGGGCCAAAGGAAGCATTTTCCAATCCCCAATTGCTCAATAATCGGTTTTGATATTCTTATCAAAGGGTACTTTAAACTGATAGGCAATGTTCTCATCCTTCGCATCATCCAACACATCCAAGCCATATTTGATCTTTCGAGGATCATCATAGACAAAAGTACCAAATAGTCGATCCCAAAAAGAGAAGATATTACCAAAATTGGTATCCGTCCAAGGGCGCTCAAAGTGATGGTGAAACTTGTGCATATTAGGCGTGACGAAGATATAGCTCATTGGCTTGTCTATCCAATAAGGGACAACAATATTGGCATGGGTGAAGTAGGCAAAAAAGACAGTAATGATTCGATAAAAGAGGTAAAAAGCCAAGGGAATACCAGAAACAATAATGGCCACCAGCGCAAAAACCTCTCGCAACAAATAATCACCAGGATGATGACGGGTGCCAGTTGTTGCATCTACTTTTGAATCGCTGTGGTGGATCATGTGAAAGCGCCACATCCATTTGACACGATGCAAGAGATAATGCACCAAATACTGAGCGACAAAGTCGAGAATCATAATCGCCAGCAGTAATTCGAGCAAGATGGGCAAATCCAGCCAATAGAGCAGCCCCCATTCATTAGCTGACATCCAATTGAATATACCAATGGTTACAAGGGCAAATAGGACATTTACGACCAGACTTGTGGATAAAAAGACCAAATTGACCCAAGCGTGTTTCCACTTTTTATAATCAAAATTGACCAAAGGAGCAGCGCCTTCTAATATCCAATTGAAAGACAAACAGGTGCCAATCCAGAGTAGCTTTTGCCAATTGGGCATGTGTTCGAAGAAGGCCAAGAAAGCTTCCATATGCTATTATTTAGATGCTAAATACAAAATCTTATGTCAATGTAAACATAATTTTGCAGACTCAGATTTTGAATTTCTCGATTTTTTGATAGCTAATAAGCAAAAGAGCCTTCCACTCTTAGAGTAGAAGGCCTTACACACTTACTTAACTTCAACTTAATCTTTAATAAGCGGTGGTATTTGCTGCATCAAACATTCCAATTGCGCAGCTGCAGATCCCGCTTTTAGTTCTTCATCAATGATTTGCACCATTTGTCGCTTCAATCTCGTAGAATCGCCAGGGCGGACATTGGTCAGACGCTTATCCAGGCGCTCCTTTAGGTCGCCCTCGCAGATTTGGAAGAGCGGATCTACACTGGCAGGGACTTCCTTAGCCTGGCTTTGCAAAGTAGGGCTAGCCAATGGCTGCTGACGCTGACAGCCCAGATTCAAGAGAAGGAGAAAAAAGCAGCTATATAGAAATAATGATTTCATCGTTGATTATTTTAATTCAGATTAGTAATGATGGTGGTACTGTTGTCCAGATTGTCTAGGTCTGATTGGTCGGCACCAACGGCAGCGCGATTGATTAAAAGCTGAGGCTGATCAAAAGATAGACTGAAGGTGAGCGCCCAAAAGCGAATCGTAGCAAAATCGCCTGCTGGAATACTGGAAATATCAAATTGTAGCATAGATTCCAAACCCGTTTGGCTAATAATATTGGCCATCCCTGCTGGCAGTACTTCTATAGGGCTAGGTGCTACCAGGACAAGGGCTTGAGTGGGGTCGCCAGGGCGGGTCAATTCATCAATCACCTCTACATTAAAAGCCTCATTCGTCCCCTCATTCGTCACCCTAATCTCATACAAGACCAAACAGTAATTAATCTCATCATTTATAAGAAAGCAAAAAGGCAAGGCCGCTTTTTGGATCGATAGATCCACTCGACGATCGCGCTCTGGTATTTGCTCTACATCAATACTGCTGTGATCATCCACTTGACCATTGGCATTCAGTGCCGTCGTGGTATATACCGCTGTCAAATCTAGTGCTTGCGTACTTTGCACCACCACAAAACCTTCAATATAAGGTGTGGGGAAACCATTGGGAAATACCCGTTCGCGAATGTCCATACAATCCACTGCAAGGGCCTGGTCTTCGCGCAGCGTATCCGTGGCAATAGGCAAAATCGCACCAGGCAATTGGCCACCAGGCGGATAAGTCAGGGCCAGTTTCTTGAAAAACTGCGCTCTCGTCAATCCTGGACTGTGGATATTGATCGTCGTGGCATATAGGCCGCGAGCCAATCGCAAATCCGCTGGGTCTTCCTGCATTCCACACACCACTTTTGCCACATACTCAAAATCATAGACCGTCGTATCCGCCCCTAATTTAGTGACAAAAGCATCTGCCTCCCCTCCTGCCCAATCTGCTTGAAATGGTGCAAGGATAGGAAAGTCTGTAGAAGCCGTACTTCCCGTGATGTAAAGCGAATTGTACAAATCACTGGCAATGCCTCGCCCTGATTCTGCAAGTCCACCGCCCAGATAGGTGCTGAATAAGAAAGTATTCGCACCAGCATTGAGCGTCGTCACAAAAGCATCGCCATTGTCCTGATAGCCCTGTAGCGGGGCCATGAGGGGAAAATCAGTCGATTGGGTAAAACCAGTAAGGGAGGGATTGCCCAAGGTATCTATGGTAATCGCCCGACAAAAATCAGTAGAACTGCCTCCCAAATAGGTCCCTGCCACCAAGCTACTACCATCGGCCGACAGACCAGCAATAAAACCATCAGAGCTGCCACCAAGCGCATTTTGAACGGGTGCTGCTCCTAGCGGTAGATCATCAGAATTGGTCAAGCCCACAAAATAAGCCTCGCCATTTTCATTTAGAGCAATATCATAAGTCCGCTCATTAGATGTTCCACCGTAATAGGTACTGTAAATAAAGGTGCTACCATCCGCACTGATGCGGCTCACAAAAGCGTCGCGATTTCCAGAGAGATTGGGTGAAAGAGGATTTTGGGTGGGAAAATCCTGGGAATTGGTGGTTCCCGCTATACTAATGGTGCTGTCTGAGTGAATGGCAATTCGACAATTGATTTCGGTCAGCCCATTCAATGCGCCATTACTGATGTAACAATCATTACGACTCCCTCCCAGATAGGTACTGTAGAGTAAAGCCGAACCATCTGATCGAATTTGGCTGATAAAGGCATCCCCTGTCCCCCCACCAAAACTGGCCTGAATGGGGTTTTGGGTAGGAAAATCTTCTGAAGCGGTATAACCCGTCACATAGGCATCATTGCCTGCATTCAGATCAATCCCATGACCAAAATCTGCGCCTGAGCCCCCTAAATAGGTACTAAACAAAAGGGCATTACCATCAGGATGTAGCTTAGTGACAAAGGCATCGTTAATGCCGCCTAAAGTGCCGTCTAACTCCGCCTGTAGTGGATAGTCACGAGAATTGGTATAGCCCGTTATATAAACACTTTGATCGTCTCCTACTACAATATCTGCCCCAGAATCGGCCTGCGCTCCTCCAATATAGGTGCTGTACAAAACCTGACCAGCCGCATCCAATTTGGTAACTAATACATCCGCATCTCCACTTAGTGTATTTTGAAAAGCTGCATCTGTTGGAAAATCCGCTGAAAAGCTGACACCAGTCACATAAGCCTGCCCTAGCTCATCTACATCAATTGCCATCCCATAGTCGCCAAGGGCTCCTCCCAGAAAGGTAGAATATCGAATTACTGGATCAATGATAATTGGATAATCGCTATCGTAGGCTGGAATCGAAAAGCCCATCTGCCCATTGGCTTCAATCCTATACTCCCCCCCTATTCGCTGACGCTCCCCGTCAATCTTTTGATAAACAATGGGGGCCTCTTGCGTGAATAGTTCTTCACCAATTTTCAACTGTAAATTACCCTCCTCATCTATCCACCAATGGTCCATTCCGCGATACCTAAAAGCAATCACAGAAGGATCAGTACCAGGGGCTAGCATAAAGTCGTATTCCAGTAAATTTTGATGATTTCCATAAAAAATCAGATCAATACCAGGGTAAATTTCTTGGTATTTGACCTTGGCATAAGTTGGGATATTGGGATACCAATGGTCGATTTGATTGCCCTTAAAGTAGTGTACCTTGGCTTTGCCAGGCACCCCACCACTCACTGTTATATTAGATGAGGTATTTAACCATTCCAGCTGGACTTGCGCCCGTTGAATACCCAAACTATCCTTATTAGAAGTACCACTATTCTTTAATGACCATCGAACCTCGCGCTGATGCAAGGCGAGATGATAACGATCTCCACGAAATAAATAGCGAATGGTTTCTGGATGCTGCCCGTGATTGGCTTCAAAATAGATGGGTCTTTTTTGATAGGCGTCTGTCATCCTCTTCCTTTGTTTTACTGGACTAGAAGGATAGAAATGATGGTCTTCCCTACTGGAAACCGCCCAATGTTGCCGTGTTTCCTGTGCGCCTATGTCCAAGGTAATAGAAGGATCGGAAGGAAGGAATTGATCGAGCGCAGGGACTTGAGCCTGTAGTGAAGAACAGGTGGCTAGTATACATAAAAATACCAGCCCAAGAGCTCGCCATAATGGCTTTGGGTTAACTTTTCCCATGACATTTTTTTTAATATTCAATAATATAGGCCACCCGTCTCGGCCTAGCAAGACGGCAGCTTATCTGTGAGAAAAGGTTTAAATTATTTTGATTGAGGGGCCTTAGAATTGGCCATGTAGAAGATATATCTCTTGGATGGAGCAAATGTTACCTACCTTTTCACAATTTTTTTGAAAAAAGGTGAAATTTGGGAAGGAAGGATAGAAAATGGTAGCCACTTACACCAAATCTGCCCCTCCGTCTAGCAAAACCATCCATTCAGCTAATTTAAGACAACAAATCAAATAGGAACCCAGTTTTTGGTTTATCTTTGCCCTGCTGTTGACAGGTCTGGTAGATGGAAGCTTGCAAACAGTCCCAATTGATTTTAAAACTATACTGATGGAGATTTTAATCTTTGTAATTATAGCCTATATCTTGATGAGCGTCAGCCTCTATTTTCTGTTTCCCAAAGCGGGAGTAGATGGCTGGAAAGGTCTGGTGCCAGGTTTAAATTTTGTAGAATGGGCCAAACTGATTGGTCGACCTGCTTGGTGGGCAGCGCTTTTGTTGGTTCCTATCGTCAATTTTTTCATCTACGCAGCGATGTGTATTGATTTGGTGCGCAGTTTTGGCAAACACGACTTTTTTAATGCTTTTCTTTCTGTTGTTTATCCAGCTATCCCCTTTTACCTCTTGTCTAAAGACCCTAAAGCCAAATATGAGGGAAAGGTCTTAGAACAAGAAAAGGCTTATCAGGAGCAATTACAAGAAGCGATTGATAAGCAAGACAACTATCAGGTTAAGAAACTGGAAGCCAATAATCCTTACAAAAAATCAGCGGGTCGCGAATGGGTAGAGGCCATCATTTTTGCGGTATTTGCAGCGGCCTTTATTCGCATGTTCTTCATTGAGCCTTACAAAATCCCCACCTCTTCGATGGAAAACTCTATGTTGGTTGGTGATTTTTTGTTTGTCAGTAAGGCCCACTACGGTATTCGCTTGCCGCAAACGGTTTTGATGATTCCCCTGTTGCACAATCAAATCCCTTTGCTCAATACCAAGTCTTACATCGAAAAACCCAACCTGCCCTACACGCGCCTACCCGCCATACAGGAGGTAGCCCGCAATGAGCCTTTTGTGTTCAACTACCCAGAGGGGGATAGTGTCTATCTCTACCCTGGCCGTACCCACAGCGCTTGACATAGTGGTCTTTCTTATCCACTGGTCGGCTAATGACGGGCAGTTTGGCGCGTTTGATTCGATTGGCCAATTGAGGACTTCTGCGCAGGTCGCTAACGCTGTAGGTACGGCCAGGGTAGAGATAGACACTATCCCCCTCTGGGTAGTTGAACACAAAAG
>JBCBDH010000030.1:0-19488 GCA_038529855.1 Bacteroidota bacterium
GAACAAATGAACGCAGACCTAGGAGTGGACATTTTACAAGAAGCCATTGAAAACCTGAACCGTCAAAAAGGGGAAAGTATTAGATTTAAGTTTCTCCAAAACTCGATCAAAGTCTTATATGGTATTTATAATGGAGACTACCAGCAAATAATTAAAAGTTGTAATCATGCACTTCAATTCTTTACAGATAAAGTAGGAGTATATCCCGCATATTATTTATTTTTCTTCCAAACCAAAGGCACAGCCCAAACAGCAATTGGAGCATATAAAAAAGCTACAGAGAGTTTCCAGAAATCCGAATTGTACACAGGTACTAATTTATATAATCACTACGCCCTCCAATACTACCAAACCCTAAACGCCCTACACGCTGGCCAATACTCAATTGCCTATGAACGCTATCAAAAAAATAAACGATGCAAGTTTGAAGACATTAGAGAACAGTTTGCCATCATTGAAGCCTATCTTTATTTTCTCTCCCATACGGGCTATTTACAATTGGATAAAACTTTTCGCATGCGAAAGTACCTCAACGATACCTTTAAAGCCCAATCAGATAAACAAGGCAGCAATATCAATATTCTCATTGCGGAGTTACTCGTATACTTGGTCAGAGACAAAGGGAAATTTATCGACCGTATCGAAGCGGTAAAAGATTATAGCTATCGCCATTTAAAGGGACCAGAGACACAACGCGCCAAATGGTTTATCAAAATCCTCTGCCTACTCCCCCACTCAAAGGTTAATTTTCATGCGGTTGCTTTGAGAAGAAAAGCTGGGAGGTATATTGAGCTTTTGGAAAGTCACCCTGTACGGATGGGAGAAGGCTTTGCAGTAGAGATCATCCCCTTTGATCGACTGTTCCAAATGATTGAAGAAAAAGTGATTAAAAAAGCAGCCTGATGGCCTCACAATAACCCTACTTTGTAGTGGAGTACGCAGCACAAAAATAGCTCAGTACTCGCAACACCAATAGCCTTATTGCTCGCAGCGCAGCGGTCTCGCAGTGAAGTGCGAAGCACGTAACGATCTCGCCTCTCGCAGTACCCGCAGTCTTTACTCATAAATCTCCACCCCTCTATAAAAGGAACCCCAACTAAAAAAGTAACCAATGAAAGATTCTGTAGGCAATAATTGTGCACCAGCCCTAGGGCCCTCAATGGCCTCGCCAAATACATTCCAACGGTTGCCCTCATTGTCTTCCATCACCAATTGACTATTCTCTCCTTGATAAGGATGGAAAGACAACTGCGTTCCATCTGGTAGTGTACTTTGGTAAGCGACCAATACATTTTCAGGTTCACTGCCAAAAACGACGATATCCTGGCTGCCCATTTGATCCATGATGGTATTTCTTCCTGATTGAAAGGGATCAAAGCGGTAGACACGAGCTTGGCCATTGCCGCGATTGATGAGGCCAAGGACGCGTTCTTTTTTATGGAGCCTTTCGTCAAGGGTATCTACAGGGAAGTTGAGGTTATTATTACTGCGGTAGCTGCCGTAGGGGTAGCGGGTATAGTCGCGCGAATGGCCCGTTTCTAGGGTGATGACTTTGGAATTGGGAAACCAGCTCTTCCAAGTTTTCCAGGTGGTTTCGACAATGGGTAGGGTTCTGATTTCCGTTTCCATCAATTCTCCGTGGACACAATCCAGGCGAATTTGCGACCATTCGCTGTCCGTGGCTCGATCATAAGGAATCAGATTTGAATTGTATAGTAGACCAGATACACCAAAGGTAGTTGTCGTTCCATTAACTTTTCGATCCCAACCTACCCCTGTTCCCGTCAACGGGCAATAAGTCAGGGCGACAGCGACCGTATCCAAAATATCGTTGACGATTTCATGCCAGTCCAACACCCTATGCGAATAAGCCCTTACCTCATCGCCTACCTTAATACCAATCACCAGATCATTATCAGATAAATAGGTGGTTTCATCGACACTGGCGAATTGGGGATTATCTACAGAAGGGATGCCATCTTTCCCAGGCCCACCAGAGAGGACTTCTGATCTGGGAATCAACCACTCCCCTCCTACCGTATCATTTTGATTGCAAGCTGTAAAGGGAAGAACAAATACGAGTAAGCACCAAAAAAATCCTTGTCGTTTCATAAGAAAGCATTTAAAAGTTTAGCGAAGGAAGTTTGGTCTGGAAATACGCCCTAGCAATAGGGCCATTAAACAAAACAACGATACTTTCTGTAGAACGTTTTAGACCATTGGGGAAAGTGCGGCCTATTGTCGAGGACCAGACATTGTACCTCCGCCCTCTTGTCTACCCCCATCAGAAGATGGTTTGGAACTCCAAAATACTGATTCCTACTGCAATTGGCTTTGGAGCAAGCCCAAAGCCCTTTATTTTAAGTCTATTTCCTATTAATCGAATCTTTCTTTTTTTAATATTTAGAACAAAATAACTACATTAGAGTAAATCATCCTATATAGAAAGCCCATGAAGCGATATGCTATCCTGCTATTCCTGAGCTTAATTCACGTCAGCCTCTCAATTGACTTATTCGCCCAGAGCAATTCAGATATCCTTGCTGAGCAAAAAGCCCTTTTTGAGCAAAAGTATAAAAAGGCGATAGCCTACAGCAAAATGAAAAGCGATTCTGCTCGCTATTATGTGCAGCAAGCGCAGCGCTTTGCCTATGAGGAGCTATTGGAATGCATGCCCTGTCTTAGCCAGGCAGATTATCTAGATTCCTATCATGCCTATTACCAAAACGAAATGGCTAAGGCTGTGGAATTGGGGAAGAAGGCATTTGATAAAGCTGAGGAGCGGCAGGAATGGGTATGGTGTGTAGAAAACTTAAAATTGATTGCTTATGCCCATAAAAACCAAGGGCATTTGGCCAAGGCTAGTGATGCCTTTTTCAAGGCTTTGGAGATTTGTGAAACAAAAGGTACGATTAGCATCAAGGGTGATATTTTCAAAGCTCTTGCAGAACTTTATCGTTTCCAAGATGATCTGGAAAAAGCCATGACTTATATTCAACAGGCCATTGAATTACACCTAGAATTGGACAATAAAAAGGGACATAAAGATGCCCTAAACGAGCTGGCCAATATCTATGCTGATTTAGATCAAAAAGAAGAAGCCTTTAAAACTTACCATCAAATTCTAAGTCCCTTTTTTGCATCCCATGTGAGCCATTATGATTCTTCCAAAATTTATAATAATCTGGGTAGATTACACCGCATAGCAGGTGATTATGACCAAGCCAAGTTCTATCTGGATCGAGCAATTTCGATTAAACAATACAGGAAATACGCGCCAAGTTCATTGGCCCTTAGCCTAAATGAACTGATGACCCTCTATAAAGACCAAGGACAATTCCAAGAGGCCAAAGTATGCGCCAATCAATTACTCCCCCTCGTCGATTCCATTGACAATATCTATCACCGCCGAAATATTTACTATCAATACAATCAAATACAAGCTGGGCTTGGCGACTATAAAGGGGCCTATCAAACCCAAGCAAAATACCTCCAACTTCAGGATAGCATTCATCGAAAGGACGAACGACTCATCGCCTCTGACCTGGAATCAAAGTATCAGCTCAAAACCAAAGAACAGGAAATTGCCCTCCTCCACAAGGATAAACAAATCGCTCGTTTTCAGCGCAATGGACTCATTGGGGGGCTTTTACTATTTGGCCTACTGGGTCTCTTGGGTCTACATCTTTGGACTCAAAAAAAGAACAGGGAGCAAGCTGCCTTAATTGCTCAAACCACTCAATGGCAAGCACTGGATCAATTAAAATCTACTTTTTTTACCAACATCACCCACGAGCTAAGGACACCCCTTACCCTGATTCTTTCCCCACTTGACGTTTTGCTCAAGGGACAATACGGTCCGCTGCAAGAAACGATGAAGCCCGTGCTAAAAGTGATTCAACGCAATGGACTCCAACTGAAAAAAATGATTGATGAGCTATTGGAATTATCCAAAATGGAGGCCAATAAGCTGGCACTGGAAGAGGAGTCGCTGAATCTAAAATTTACCTTGAGTCATTTGTTTTCCGCTTTTGAATCTGCGGCCTCCATCAAACAAATCAACTATCAATTTATCTGTTCGTTCTCCAATGATTTATGGGTCGTATTGGATCGTAAAAAATTGGCGAGCATCCTTAATAATCTCATTTCCAATGCCCTAAAATTCACGCCCCCAAAAGGGAGTATTTTCCTACAGGCTAAAATTGTAGATCAACACATCCACATCGAAATCAATGATAATGGCCGCGGTATTCATCCAGATGATTTACCCCATGTCTTTGATCGATTTTACCAAACAACGCGCACGGATGCGCCACAGGAAGGTGGAACGGGGATTGGTCTGGCCCTGGCCAAAGCTTATACGGAGCGAATGAATGGACAGCTCAGCGTTGTTTCTGAATGGGGTAGTTTTACCACTTTCCAAGTCCGCTTACCACTGAAAGAGGTGGAGGCAGAAAATAAAACAGCACAACAGTTCATAACAAAAAAGCTCGATCTCTCCCTGCCTGAGGTATCCCTAGCAGAGCAAGCTCCCCCGCTTCGCGCTCTCGAAGCTCAACTACTACTCGTAGAGGATCATCCTGATATGCAAGCCTATCTTCGCTCCATATTAAGTCCTCATTTTCAAATTCATATCGCTTCTGATGGGCAGCAAGCCCTTCAATATCTTCACAGTCATCCCTTACCAGATTTGATCATTAGCGATGTGATGATGCCTCAAATGGATGGCTTTGAACTGCTCCGCCAAGTCAAATCTAAGGATACCTATGCCTCTATCCCTGTTATCATGCTAACGGCGAGAGCCCATGAGGTAGATCGACTAAAGGCCCTGAGAATTGGGGTCGATGACTACATGACCAAGCCCTTTTCTAGTGATGAATTGATTATTCGCATCAAAAACCTGCTGAGGAATTTGGATCAAAGAAAACAGGAAAAAGAGCTCGCCCCCAGCCTTTCAGCAAGTTCATCAGCTGGCACGGTACTCCAACGATCCACCAAAAAGACCCTTAGCCAGGAATGGCTAAAAAAGGTCGAAGGAATACTGCTCAGAGAGATTACCAATAAGCAATATAATCTGAATCATTTGGCAGATGAATTGAACATCAGCATCAGCAAATTATCGCGACAGATTAAGGCCATGACGGGGCTGAGTCCCAATAAGTATTTTCTAGAAATCCGATTGTACAAGGCCAAAAGACATTTAGAAGCCAGGGATTTTCAGACGGTGGCGGAAGTGAGTTATGCCATTGGCTTTGAAGATCCCCATTATTTTACCAAAATCTATCACAAACGCTTTGGAAAAAAGCCTACTTCTTACTTGAAATAGCACGATTTCCCCTTCTCTTTTCCCGACAAATCGGTCATCTTTCTTTCCCTGCGTTTTCTATCCGCTATTTGAGCGATTTATCGGTCTTTTTGACCGTTTTGTCAGCTTAGCCTTCCTTCATATTTGCAATAAATCCTATTCAATTTTTAATTTATTAAACCTCAAATAACATGAGTACATCCTTAGAAGGTAATGCCCATTTAGGGCAGATTTATGACGTGAAAAATGGCAAATTTGCTGATTCCAATTCAATTGAATCTGATAGTGGTCATCAGCTATTTGACTTCAGTACCACCAACAAAACCCAAAGCCTGGGCGGAGTAGATTACGACTATTCCGATGATTTTATTTATCAGAATATGGTGGGTGCCAGCTATCAAACAACTGCCTCCTACTCCATGGAAGAATTGTATACCTCTACCAGTGTGAGTTTGAATATTTCAGGTAGCTATGGTGCCTTTTCTGGCGAGCTTAATGCAGATTATAGCAGTGCTTATTTGACCAATACGGCCTTTTATGCCTATAACGAAAGACGCATGTATCAGCTGTATTCGCTGCAAATTAATGCTTCCCTGTCAGATCGAACGACTTTGATCAGCAAGCTCAAAGCCAGCGTCCAGACTGCACTGAATGGAGCTACCTCTGATGATTTGGCAGATGAATTTGTGGCGACTTATGGTACGCATTTCCTGTACAGGGGCATCTATGGTGGTAGCTGGCAGTATAGCGAAACCCTCTCTGAGTATTACTACCAATCTGAGAGTGACATGAGTGCCAAATTTACTGCGAATTATGGCAATTATGAAAGCAGTATTTCCGCTTCCAGCTCCAAGGATACCATTCAGGATTACTCCCAATCAGATGGTATTTTCAATGCCAAAGGTGGGGATGCAGATTATCTTTCTGATGGATTTGACGCCTGGGCCAATTCCATAGAGGATCAAAACAAACACGTATTGACTGATTTTGATAATTCCTCTCTACAGCCAGTTTCTATCCTGGTGGCGGAAGATTCTGATCAGGAATACTATTTGGATAGAGCCATTAAGCGCTATTTGGCTGGTACGATTGATCTGGAGGGATTTGAGTGGGATGAAGAAGATGTAGATAAGGAAGTAGCGGATAGCGATGGTAATGAAGCAGAATTGCGGCTTGACGAAGGGGACTCTCCCTCTACCAATAAGGTCATTATTGGTATGGCATTGTCATCCAGTAATAGCGAGATGAAGCGAATGGCCTTAAAATTGGCGGATCTGGATACCAATGAAACCTCTTGGATAACCACGGATGGGAATACCTACAACAGCAGTAATTATGAGCGCGTTGTCGAACTTCCCAGTGGTTATATCGCAACAGGGCTTGGTGCCAGGGTTGGAAATGGGAATGTCAAAAACCTTACCCTCTACTATCAAGCCGTAGACCCTGCCAATACGGACAATAATAACTATTTGTCTAATACCGTTCAGTCTGCTACGGATGGCTCAGGAGATAATCACTATCACGAGTTTGCCCCAGGAAATGGCAACAATAGAATCTTGATAGGTGCATCCTTCCACGTCAAAGATAAGAATCTAAAAGGGCTAACGGTCTACACCTCTCCACTGCAGACAAAGACCATCACTGTGAGCACGGTAACGGACGACATTGAAGCAACGACAACCGCTGATGCTTGATTAGACAACATTCATTAAGGTATTAAGGGTAAGCTGGCTGAAAAGCTGGTTCAAGGAGATGGTCAATCACAGACTATCTCCTCTTTTATTTGTAGGCCAAGCGCCAACGCATGCCAATGTACAATTCTCTTCCTCGCGTAGGTCCCCAAACGGTAGAGGTGTCAAAGTAAGGACCAAAAGGCTGCTCCCAACTCAAAATGGGGCGACGCTGGCGAAAGTCAAAGATATTCTCCACTCCACCATAGAGGCTCAATCTTGGCCAATCCTTGGTGAATTGAGCATTGATCACTGCATAGGGGTCTGAGCGCTCAGGTAAGCGAAACTCCCTTGGGTTGTGATCAGTGTGGGCTTGCCATTGTTCTCCTAACCAGTGAAGGTCCATGTCAAAATGCCATTTTTCGTTGAGGGGCTTGATGGACAGGGTTCCTGTGAAGCGATGAGTTGGATTAAAGGGCAGATCAAAGGTTTCGCCTTCAACGATGCGATATACATCCAGGTAGTTATAAGCCATCTTGATGCCCACGCGTTGGTAAAATTCAAAACCCGCTTCCACTTGAAAGCTATTGCTTACACTGGTTCCTCTGAAGTTATTGATAATGGCCTTGGTAGGCTCCGTGTGGTATTCTGGAAAAATCTGATTGGAGAATTGGGTGCGGTACAGATCAAAAGTGAGCTGGGATTCTACATTTTCACCATAAATCTTATGGGTAAGATTCACCCCATAATTAATGGATTCCTCTGGTTCTAATTGCTCTCGAATAATGACATCTCGACTGCTGGCCATCAGGTTGATGTTCTCACTAAAGAGATTGAGCGTCCGCCAGCCTTTGCCAACGGAGGCGCGAACGGTAGTATTCTCGGAAAGCTGATAGCGAATAAGCCCACGGGGTGTAAACTTCCAGCCAAAAGTATTGTGATGATCCAATCGAGCTCCAGCAATGACCGTAATGGTATTTTCTCTAAAATTGAAGGTGTTTTCTGCAAAAAACCCTGGAATATGCTCGCGTTTTAGGTAATCCCCCGCATAGTTGCGCTCCAAGGAATCCTGCCCAAAAGAAATATTCTCTTCCAGATCAACATCGCGATAGCTAAAACCTGATTTGAGGACATGATCCGCATTCCAGGTCAGTTCGTGTTGGATATTGGCATAAATGTTTCGCTGCTGCGCATCGTATTTCAGGGTGCCAAAATAGGATTCCTGATCTTGCCAAAAGGCAGAACCCATAAATACCACACTGTGTTGCTCATTAAAGCGATAACCCGTTTTGGTATAAAACTCAGGTTGGGTATAATCGACAATTTGGCCATAGCTATTGGTCGTACCGCGATCCAGCTCAGGATCAAAATCCCATTGGCCACCAACGCGTCGCTCATCCACATAACGCAAAGAAAAAAGAGAGTGCCAACCCTGATCCGTAGCATTGCCATATCGCCACTTATTGAAAAAAGAGTAACGAGTCAGCAAGGGGAGATCCAAAAAGTCATCCCCATCGCGGTCAAATTTATTGGCAGGCTGTGTACTATGAGCAGAGACTAAAGTACTCCACTTATCATTGAAACGATGGGAAAAATTGACATTGGCCTGTTTCTCCAAAAAGCTATTGGTGTACAGATTGAGTAGTAGTCGATCTGTATTATCTGGTTGCTTGGTAATCACATTGATCTGCCCAGACATCCCTTCAAAACCCTGCATAATAGAATTGGCCCCTTTGGTGACAAAAATATTATCCACCAAAGTTCCTGGGATCGTACCAATTCCATAGGTGTAGGTCAAGCCTTGAATCATTGGAAAGCCATCCACCAAAAGCTGATTATAGATACCCGCAAGTCCTAAAATACGAAGTTCTCTGGTATTGGTGACCACATTAGTTACCGTAGCCCTTACGCTGGCTTGCGTATTAAAACAACCAGCCAAATCACAACAGGCCGCCTTAGCCAATTCTTGAGAAGTAATCACCTCTGTTTTGATAGGATCAGTAGAGGAGATATAGGTATCCTGGCGACGAGCGGTCAGTTCAACCTCATCCAAAGTCAAGCCTTCCTCCAATTGGATCATCAGTGGAATGCCATTGGCAATGGTTTCAGAAAAAGCTTCTGTAATGTTAAAGGTATCTGATTGATAACCCACATAATTGATGATCAATCGCCGATCTTCAATGCCTTCAATGGCAATGGAGAACGCTCCATTTTCATCCGTATTCGCAGCCTTGGTAGTGCCCAACCAATGGGCGGTAGCATTGATCAAAGCATCCCCTGAAGGGCCAGTGACCACTCCCTTAAGCTCTTGTGCGGATACCATCAAAGGCAACAAGAGCATCAATGCTGCAAGTACATACTTATTCATAATAAATATCTATCAAATGGGGCTACACACAAAGATACGCAAATTTTAATCCATCAGCCATAAGTCTTGAATTGCGGTCCCTTACAGACAAAAAAGAAGCATAAGCGCTTAAAAAAGCACTTATGCTCACCACCAAAAAAGCAATTTTAAAAAAAGAAGGTTAGTCTACATTATCGTGCAGGAAGGAGTTGCCTGATTTCAATTCTGGCTCCTCATCGTCAGAGATGCTCCACTTCGAAACCTGATGGTCAGAAGAATGCGGAACATCATCCAAACGCACCCTGCGACGGAGATAAGCGGGCTCATTTTCCAGGTCAATTACCGTTTGTGGATTATTGAGCTTGACACTGGAATTGCGCATCCGCTCCTTTTCGCGACGCATCGCCTCCGCTTGCTGACGACGGCGACGCTCCTCTTCCATACGTTCTTTATCTTCATTCTTGATATAGGGTTCATCATAAGAATAGTGCTGACGCTGATAGCGACTTACGGTTGTGGGAATATCGTCAAACTCTATGGTATTTTTGTTATTGGACTCTTCCTCACTATGACCTAAATCATAGATGCTGCGCTTTGACTTTTTTTGCACTTCATCGTCTAGGGAAACCACGATTTTTTCCTCACCAGGCGCTAGAATCGCTTTGGGCGATTTGTGCTCAAAACCAGTGGCAATCAAAGTCACTGAAATCTTGTCGCCAAGACCTTCGTCAAAACAATTACCCCAGATCAAATCCGTTCCATAACCCGCTTCCTCCTGTACAAATTCGGTAATTTCAAAAATTTCGTCCATGGTCACTTCCTTAGTTCCAGAAGTGATATTGAGCAGGATATGCTGTGCGCCACGGATATTATTGTCCTCCAATAGCGGAGAATTCAGCGCATCATCAATGGCCCGCTTCGCTCGGTCTTCGCCCTCAGCTTGAGCAGTTCCCATGATCGCTACCCCACTGCTGCGCATAACGGTATTGACATCCTCAAAGTCCACATTGACATAACCAGGTACGGTGATGATCTCTGCGATCCCTTTTGCGGCCGTAGCCAAAATATCATCTGCCTTAGAGAAGGCATCAGACAAGGAGAGGTTTCCGTGAATTTGGCGCAATTTATCATTGGAAATCACGATAAGGGTATCGACATTTTTCTTCAATTCCTCCAGGCCATCTACGCCATGCTTGGAGCGGCGGCGACCTTCAAAGGTGAAAGGCAGGGTAACAATACCCACCGTTAGAATATCCATTTCCTGTGCGGTTTTGGCAATGATTGGTGCGGCACCCGTTCCAGTACCACCGCCCATACCAGCCGTCACAAATAGCATTTTGGTATTGACTTCCAGAAACTTACGCACCTCTTCAATGGATTCGAGGCAAGCCTGACGACCGACATTGGGCTTAGAGCCTGCCCCGCGACCTTCAGTGAGTTCTGGACCTAGTTGTATTTTCGTTGGCACAGGAGTGGTCTCCAGCGCCTGGTTGTCTGTGTTGCAGATAGCGAAATCAACACCTACAATTCCTTGCTTAAACATATGCGTCACCGCATTACTTCCTCCACCACCAACTCCGATGACTTTGATGATTGAACCTTCTTCTTTTGGCAAAGCAAATTGCATGATTGGATGATTTAAAGATTAATTAAATGATTTGTTCATAGCCTGTTTTTCAAAGCTCTTTTGGTTTGTTTTTATTCAAATTCAGCGTCTGGTTCGTTTTCAAACCATTCCCTGGTTTTTCTAAATAATTGCTCGTACCATTTACTTTCCTCTGCCGTCTGAGCCATTACGGGCTGTTCTGGCTGTTCCATGACCACTTCTTCTACCTCTTCCTTCTCCTCTACCACGGGCTGCTCCTCTTGAAGCTTTATGCCTTTGAGCAAAAGTCCTACGCTAGTGGCATAGACGGGACTACTCAAACGTTCTGAATAACCATGTGCCAGATGTTCTACAGGCATACCAATGCGCGTACTCATCCCCGTGTGGTAGGCCACCATTTTATCCAGGTGGTTGAGCAAGGCGCCTCCTCCAGTCAGTACAATACCGCCAATCAATTGGCGCTCATAGCCAGAGCGTTTGATTTCCCACATCACATAGTCAAAGATTTCTTCTATTCTAGCTTCGATAATTAAAGCCAGGTTCTTTTCAGAAATCTCTCTAGGCTCCCGACCTTTCAGCCCTGGAATGGTAATGATGCGATTGTCGAACACTTCTGTCGACATGGCCGATCCAAATTTGATCTTTAGTTTTTCGGCCTGCTGATGCATAACGGTACATCCTTCCTTGATGTCCTTGGTAATCACATTGCCACCAAATGGAATCACAGCGGTATGGCGAATAATGCCTTCCTGGAAGATGGTCAGATCTGTTGTACCACCGCCGATATCTACAAGGGCGATGCCTGCTTCCTTTTCTTCCTCGCTCAATACCGATTCGGCAGAAGCAATGGGCTCTAATACCATATCGGCGATTCTCAATCCCACTCGATTCACACAACGGTTAATGTTGTTGGAGGCCGTGATTTGGCCTGTGATGATGTGGAAATTGGCTTCAAGACGGACACCTGACATACCAATGGGATCGGTAATGCCCTGTTCACTATCTACCGTAAATTCCTGAGGAATGACATGCAGAATTTTGTCGCCAGGAGGCAAGACCAATTTGTACATATCATTGATCAGGCGATCGATGTCTTTTTGATTAATTTCTGTGAGTACATCATCGCGTGTCAAAATCCCTCTGTGCTGAAGGCTTTTGATGTGCTGTCCGGCAATACCCACATGAACTGTTTTAATGCTATGGCCCAACTGTCTTTCAGTCATGGCAATAGCATCGGAGATCGCTTTAACGGTTTTTTCGATGTTGGAAACAACGCCTCTGGAAACGCCATTGGAATCAACTTTTCCCAGGCCCAGAATTTCGAGTTTGCCGTGTTCATTTTTGCGCCCAGCAATTGCACAGACCTTTGTCGTTCCAATGTCTATCGCAACTACTACCTCCGATCTTTTCGTGTTTACGTTATCCATCATAGTATAATTAGTTTTTTGGTAGTTCCTCTTTAGCAAGCCCATACAAATGGCCGGTTTTTTGGTGGTTGCCGGTGACTTGCTAACTTTTTTTACAGACTACCTGTCCTTTGTATTTCAAATTAATCGCCTTATACTTTTTCCATCCAGAATAAGGCATTCCCTCTTTATAAAATGTTTTGAGTCGAGTCAATTTATCATCTAAACCATCCAATCTTCCAAGGAGAATCTTCTGATTGCCCAATTTGGGCACCAGCGTATACTCCCCTCTTTTATCCACATATACCTGTTCAATCATCGGCCGCAGAAAATCATCGTCGAGAATAATATTGGTTAGCCCAAATAAATCTTTCAACGTGTGTTTTTTTCTCTCCAGAAAATTGGGAATATGCGCTGGAATTTCTCCATTGGCCACCAATACTCTTGCGGTGAAGTGCTTGGAAAGCGGCATCTTTTCGCCAAATTCGTCCAGATAATAATTCAAACCATTTTTGTCGATGATCCGAACGATGGGTTCTCTTTGCTCGACACTGATGTGGACCTGATTTTCTGCATCAATGTATACATCAGAGGCCAAAATAAAAGGGTCAGCTTCCAGTACGCGCTCGATGCGTTCTACATTCAATGCCGCCAGAGGTACGCCAATCAAATTGTGGCCAAAGCTTCTTTCGATACTCAACATCAAATCCTTCTTACTCACCAGTGAATGTCCACCTGGCAAGGCTTCAATATTGATCATCACCTCCTGCACATTACGGCTGCCTTTGAGCTGTGCAGCAGAAATCACCGCAGCAGCCAGGAGGAACAAACAGGCGATCCCCATCAGGCGTTTTAGCATTTGTAATGTACTTTCATTCATTTGCTCAAGAGCTCTTTTAACGGTTTAACAAATCGGTCGATGTCCCCCGCCCCTAGTGTCAATAAGACTTCGGGCGATTGGGCTTGAACGACCGCTAGCAATTGCGATTTCTCAACCAACTGCCGATTGGGATTTTTCATGCGGTCCAGAATCAAATTAGCATGGACTCCTTCGATGGGCAATTCCCGCGCTGGATAAATATCCAGTAAAAGCAATTCGTCTACCGCATCCAGGGATTGTGCAAAACCATCGACAAAATCGCGGGTTCGGCTGTAGAGATGCGGCTGAAAAATGGCCGTAATTTTTCGTTTTGGGAAAAGGCTTCTCGCCGCTTGTATCGCAGCAGCCAATTCCGTAGGATGATGTGCATAATCGTCGATGTAAACGACTCGCTCATCCCTATAGATGATTTCAAATCGACGCTTTATTCCTTTGAATAAAGCGAGTGCCTCTTTTATCGTTTCCCCCCTCAGACCCAAGTCCTCTGCAATGGCAATAGCTGCCGTGGCATTTTCTACATTGTGATGACCAGGCATCGTAAAACGGATGTCTGCAATCTTGCCTTTAGGGCTGTGATAATCAAATAGGACATAGCCTTGCTCCGTTCGTATATTTTGCGCTCGATGGCTTCCTTTTCCCAGGCCAAATCGCTGGGTTGGGATATTCGTCTCAATCGGCAGTCCTTCTTTGGCGAAAAGCTGACCGCTTGGTTTGATACAAGCCGTAAAATCCAAAAAGCTTTGGTGCAGCTCCCGTAGATCGCCATAGATATCCAGATGATCTGCATCCATGGATAAAATGATGGCTAAATCTGGTTGCAACTGCAAAAAGGAGCGATCGTATTCATCGGCTTCTACCACCACCCAGTCTCCTTTGCCTTCCACATAATTGGAATCGAAGTTCATCGCGATTCCTCCTAGAAAAGCCGTACAATCTACATCGCCATAATGTAATAGCCAGGTGATAATAGAGCTGGTACTGGTTTTGCCATGTGTTCCCGCTACAGCAATGGTCGGTCTACTTTTGCTGATCAAGCCCAGTACTTCTGAACGCTTCATCACTGGTAAGCCCTGGGCTTTGAGATGAACCAATTCGAAATGAGTATTGGGGACAGCTGGCGTAAAGACGACCCAATCGATCTTTTCGGGAAGCTGACTAATGTCTTCTTCGTAGTGAATGTCAATGCCTTCTTCGACCAACTTTTTGGTCAATGGGCTTTCCGTTTTATCGTATCCGCTAACTCGGATGCCCTGGCTATTAAAATACCTTGCCAATGCGCTCATGCCAATCCCACCAATTCCGACAAAGTAGATGCTTTCTAATTGATCAATATTCACGGTTATGGTTCTGTTTCTTCACTGCTGATCTCAATCGTCACAAATCGCACTATGTAAAAATCTGTCTGTCAAGTGTATATCAAAGTATGTGCCTAAAATTTTATATATTTATTTTTTAATTTAAAATTTTAGCTTATTTTAACAATTTCATTACTTCCGCTGCGATTTTAGTCGCCGCATCCCGCTGCTCCAAGCCCTTCACCCGAGCCTCCAAATCCGCTCTTTTCTCAGGATTTTCCAAAATCTCAATGGCCGCAGGGATCATTTTTTCCTTTGCCGCGCTATCCTTCACTAAGACGGCTGCCCCCTTATCCACCAAAGCCCTGGCATTATAAGTTTGATGATCTTCTGCCACATTGGGAGAAGGAATCAACACGGCCGCTCGCCCCAACAAACACAACTCCGCTATCGTCAATGCTCCTGCCCGACAAATCACCACCCCCGCCAGCGAATAAGCCAAATCCATCCGATCCAAAAAAGCTCGAATCTCGACATTAGGCAATTGGGCCGTTTCGCAATTTTTGTACTGCTCATAGTACAATTTACCTGCCTGCCAAAGTACTTGCACATCTGGCCTAGCTTTCAAGCCTTCTGCATTCGCTGTCATACTTTCATTAAATGCTTTCGCTCCAAGGCTTCCACCAAAAATCAAGATGGTGGGTTTGTCAGCATCCAGTCCAAAATGTGCTGCAGCTTCCGCTCTTTTAGCATCACTGATCTGAATATCCTGACGCACTGGATTACCCGTCATCACAATCCGATCAGCTGGAAAGTATTTGTCCATGCCCTCATAGGCCACACAAATCTTCCTAACCCGCTTGGCCAATAGCCGATTGGTCAAGCCAGGATAAGAGTTTTGCTCTTGGATCAAAGTGGGTATGCCTCTTCTGCTAGCCACCTCGAGGGTTGGGCCACTGGCAAAACCACCTACTCCAATCACGATATCTGGCTGAAATCGGCCGATCAGTCGAAAAGCTTTCCACAAACTGCTGAGCAATTTGAAGGGAAAAAGCAGATTTCGTACAATCTCGCCACGGTGCAATCCACTGATCCACAAACCCTCAATGGGATATCCCGCTTTCGGGACCTTCTCCATCTCAATCTTCCCCAGGGCGCCAATAAACAGTATTTCAATATTTTTATCGCTTTCGCGTAAAGCGTTGGCAATTGCTATGGCTGGAAAAATATGGCCTCCGCTACCACCGCCGCTAATGATTATTTTCTTTGTTGCCATAGCTTTCTTGTCGACTAAGCTGTTTTTTCGATGTAGCGACTTACGCTCAATATGATCCCAAAGGCGATACAGCTAAAGATCATGGAGGTTCCCCCCATACTCACCATGGGCAGGGTCAATCCAGTTACTGGCACCAAGTGTACAGAGACCGCAATATTGGCCAATGCCTGTACCACCAAATACAATCCCAATCCCATCACCAACATGGCCCCAAAGGCTTTTGGGCTTCGCGTAATAATACTCGTACAGCGGAAAAACAGCATAATATATAGTCCCAAGATGGTGAATCCACCAACCAAGCCATATTCCTCACAGATGATCGCATAAATAAAATCACTATAAGGAGCTGGCAAAAAATTACGCTGGTGGCTATTCCCTGGCCCTACCCCAAACCAACTGCCATCTGCAATCGCAATTTTGGACTGCTGCACCTGAAAACCACCATCGCTATTGGTCATAAAATCCTGCATCCGATTGATCCAGGTTTCTACGCGAACCACATCGGGAAAAAACTGACCGATGATGATCAAACAGGCAAACACCACAATCCCCAGAAAAAGCAGGAGTAGGATGTACTTAATGTCCACCCGCCCGATAAACATCATCAACAGACAAGTGACAAAAAGCAAGAGCGAAGTGGATAAATCCGCTGGCGCAATTAAGCTACAGATGATCAAAACGGGGACAATGATGGGCAAAAAGGCACTGTTGAAATCCTTGATGTAGTCCTGTTTGGCTGATATAGCCCGAGCTACATAAATAATCAATGCCAGCTTGGCAAAGTCCGAAGTCTGAAAAGTCAGCCCAATTCCTGGTACGGTAATCCAGCGCCTCGCCTCGTTGACCTCCACCCCAAAGGCAATGGTGTATACCAAAAGGGGGATAGAAATCATTAGCAAGGCAGGTGCTACCCTTGAATATTGGGTGTAATGCAACAAATAGCATAAATAGGTCAAAAAGAGGCCTCCTGCTACAAAAATGGAATGCTTGATCAGGTAGAACTCTGTATTTCCAGCCCTTTCTTTAAAGGCGATGGAACCGGTCGCACTGTAGACCGTCAGGATCGAAAAAATCGCTAGTATGGCCAGGATCATCCAGATGACCCGGTCACCTCTTAACTCTGCGTATATTCTATTTCCAATCGACACGTTAATGGGTTTATGGTGTAATCAGTTTTATTATTTTTGGGGGCCTTTGCTCTTGGGAAAATACCCCTTAGCTTATGCCGCTATTTAAGAACATCTATGACCGAAGCGCCAAAACTGCTTCGCGAAATAAATCTCCTCGCTGCTCAAAGTTTTCAAATAAATCAAAGCTAGAACAAGCAGGAGACAACAAAACCACTTCTCCTGGCAAAGCCAGCTCTCGACCTAATCGCACCGCCTCTTCCGCTGTCTGACACTCCACGACGCCTTCCACCATCCCTCCAAATTCCTCAATCAAACGGCGGTTATCCGCTCCCAGACAGATCATCGTCCTCACCTTTTCGCGGACCAAATCTCGAATAGGCGCATAATCATTGCCCTTATCCTGTCCTCCAGCCACCCATACAATCGGGCGGTGCATCGCTTTCAAGGCTTGAAGCACGGCATCCACATTGGTTGCTTTGCTGTCATTGATGTATTCTACCCCATCAATCTCTGCCACTACTTCCATTCGATGATGTACACTCCTAAAGCTATTCAAGGCAGCTTGCAAATTAGATGGATCGACCTGCAAGGCTTTGGCAATGGTCAAGGCACAATGAGCATTAAAACAATTGTGTGGCCCTCGCAATGCGCTATCTTTCATATCAAAAACCCAATCATCGTCCAGGCGAATCACTGTACTGTCAGTCGTATAGGACGAAATTGGGCATAATTGCTGCGGCAGCGTTCTGCCCTGCAAATAGCCCTTAATGGCCTCATCATCAGCATTGTATAGGAAGAGGTCCCCCTCTTGCTGATTGCGGATGATGCGAAACTTGGAGCGAATGTATTTTTCCATCTGATAATCATAGCGATCGAGATGATCGGGAGTGATATTCAGCAAGACGGCTAGGTGGGGTCTAAAATCCCAAATGCCATCTAGTTGGAAGCTACTTAGCTCCAAGACGTAATAGTCTCTCTTATCTGTTGCGATTAGTCTCGCAAAACTTTGTCCGACATTCCCTCCGATGCCTACACTTAGTCCTGCTGATTGGAGAAGGTGATAGGTCAGATTTGTGGTTGTCGTTTTCCCATTGCTTCCAGTAATTCCAATGATTACTGCATTTGTATGTCTCGCAGCGAATTCAATTTCTGAGATTATGGGAATGCCCTTTTCCCTAAGTGCTTTTATAAGCGGGATGGAATCGGGGATTCCAGGGCTTTTTACAATAATCTCTGCTGCGTGTAGTCTCTCAAGTGTATGTTTATTTTCCTCGTATTCAATTTGCTGTTCTTCGAGTTCTCGTTTGTAATGGGCCTTGATGGGGCCTTTATCGGAAACGAAAATCGGATAATTCATTTTTTTCGCTAGAATAGCCGCTCCTACTCCACTTTCTCCACCGCCTAATGCCACCACTCTCATCGCGCTGCTATCTGATTTTTAGCGTAATAATCGTCAATACAGCTAGGAGGATTCCGACAATCCAAAAGCGCGTGACGATTTTTGATTCATGCATCCCCTTTTTTTGGTAGTGATGATGCAGAGGCGACATCAAAAAGATGCGGCGACCTTCCCCATATTTCCTTCGCGTGTATTTGAAATAGGAGACTTGTATCATCACCGAAAGATTTTCTGCGACAAAGATTCCACATAGAATGGGAATCAGCAGTTCCTTTCGAATCAGAATGGCCAGGGCGGCGATAATGCCCCCAATGGTCAAACTGCCTGTATCACCCATAAATATTTGGGCGGGATAGGCATTATACCACAAAAAGCCAATACAGGCTCCCAGGAAACAAGCGGAAAAAACCACCAATTCACTAGTATGTGGCAAATACAAAATATTCAAATAATCGGCGGCTATCACATTACTGGACACGTAAGCCAGTATGCCAAGCGTCGCCCCAATAATGGCGCTGACCCCTGTAGCCAAACCATCCACCCCATCGGTCAAATTAGCGGCATTGGAAACTGCCGTTACAATGATCACGACGAAGGGAATAAAAACGATCCAAACCATCTTCTGCGCATTCTCCCCTAAAAACCAAAGGAACTGGGCATAGTCCAGTCGATTGCCTTTTAGGAAAGGTACATTGGTCAATGTCGTTTTGGCATGTGCCATTTCTATGACTTGATCCGAATCATCTGCATTTTCAATATAGACCGATTTAACAATCTCGTAGCCCTGCTCTTGGGCCACCTCTGCATCCATCCGCACAACTACTTCCTGGCTCATCAGCATCGTTATGCCGACAATCAACCCAAGACCGATCTGCCCCAGAATTTTAAATTTTCCACTCAGCCCCTCTTTATTTTTCTGAAAAACCTTGATGTAGTCATCTATAAAACCGATGATGCCCATCCAGGTCGTCGCCACCAACATCAAGATGATATAGATGTTGTTCATAAAATCCGTGACGAGTAGGCAGGGAACGACGATGGCCATGATGATAATGACACCACCCATCGTAGGGGTTCCTTCCTTTTCCTTCTGCCCCTCTAATCCGAGGTCGCGAATGGATTCTCTATGCTCTTTGGCTGGAGGATTATCCGTTTTCTCCGAAAATTGCAGATA
>JBCBDH010000031.1:0-19424 GCA_038529855.1 Bacteroidota bacterium
CCACTCCAAAAAATATTGAAGATGCCGTTTTTGCCAGTGGATATACGGAACAGGAAAATATCTACACGGTTTCTGCAAAAGTAGATGGTATTCTAATTTCCCTCCCAATCAAAGAGGGAGATGCGGTCAAAAAGAACGATTGGATCGCCATCATCGAAAATGACATCCAGAATAATCAGCTAGAAGACGCCTTAGTCGTCTATAAGGATGCACAAAAAAATGCAGACCCCAACTCCCCTCAACTGCAAAACCTACAAGGCCAAATCGACCAGGCCAAACAACAGGTCGCATTTGATAAGGAAAATTACCTGCGCTATAAGGATTTATGGGCTAAGCAATCCATTGCTCAAATTGATTTTGAAAAAGTAGAGCTACAATACAAAGTTGCTCAAAGCAATTTACAAAGCTTACAAAAGCAGTACAAGGAAGTACAGAATACTTTAGCCCTTAATGTAGAGCGCAGCCGCGTACAGGTGAATACACAGCGCTCCCTGCTGAAAGACTACAAGCTCAGTACAGAAGTGTCAGGAAAGGTGATTGACGTATTCAAAAAGCAAGGAGAATTGGTCCGCAAAGGAGAGCCAATTGCCAAGGTGGCTAGTGGTGATTACCTCATCAAATTATTTATTTCAGAAGATGATATTGCCCATGTGAATATTGGGCATCAAGCGGCGATTAGTATGAATACCTATCCCAATCAGGTTTTCAAAGCCAGCGTCAGCAAAATATACCCTGCATTTGACGAAGAAGAGCAATCCTATATTATTGAAGCCCAATTTGACGAGTGGCCAGAAAAGATGTTTTCTGGAACCCAATTACAGGCCAATATCGAGACGGGGAGCCGCAAGGATGTCCTGGTTATTCCCACAGCCTATGTTTCCCGCGGAAGCTATGTCCACCTACCCAATGGAGAGGAGCGCCAAATCAAAATAGGCAGTAAAAATGAGGAATGGACAGAAGTCATCTCTGGTATTAGCCAACTAGAGGGTATTGTAAAACCTAAAAACTAAGCCATGAATACCAATCAGAAAATAGCGGGTATACTGCTTACTTCGCGAATTAAGCAATTGATAGTCGCCGTGCTGAGCGTAACCTTTGGGATTTCCATGTACGTTTTTATGAACAGCTTTATGGCGGGGGTTAATAACGAACAGACCGAAATCACCTTTACCTCCATGTCCCATATCAAAATATACAATGAGCTAAACAGCGATGTGAAATCCATTTTGCCAGCTCCACGAGATAGCCATACGGTATTGATGGTCAATAATGCGCGGAATATTCGATACACGGAAGGTATTAAAAATGCAGATGCCATCAAGGAGGAATTGGCGAGCATTGGCGAGCTCACGGGCTTTACTTTGCAGCTCAACCAAAATGTTTTCATCAGAAACGGGGTATCCAAAGCCAGTGCGACCCTTTCTGGAATTGAAACCAGAAGCGAAAATCAGCTTTTCAATACGGCCCAATACCTGACGGAAGGGAATCTGTATGACTTAGACAAACGCGCCAATGGCATTATTCTCGGTACGGGCTTGGCCAAAAACATTGGGGTAGGAACGGGAAACAATGTGACCGTGACTACTTCAGATGGGCTTTCTAAATCCTTTACCGTCATTGGATTGATTGAAACAGGAGCCAATGCGTCAGATAGGACAAGAGCCATGGTATCTATGCAAACGGCAAGACAGCTTTTTTCCAAAAATAAAAGCTATGCGACAGATGTGCTCGTCAATATCAAAGACTACTACGAGGCTCCTGCTGTCGCCGCCAAAATCCGCCAATTGACGGACTATAAGGTAGAAGCCTGGCAAGAAGGCAATAGCCAATTGGACTCCGCCAATGAGCTAAGAGACATTATTGCTATAGCGGTTTCGCTGACCATTTTGATCGTCGCTGGCTTTGGCATCTACAATATTATGAACATGACGGTCAATGAAAAAATCAAAGAGATCGCCATCCTCAAAGCCATGGGTTTTAATGGAAATGATGTCATCGAAATTTTTCTTACCCAATCCGTTGTCATTGGTTTGATTGGTGGATTTACAGGTCTGGGCTTGGGCAGTATCATTGTGAGAATCGTCGACAATGTCCCCTTTGAAATGGCAACTCTTACCACCCTACCTATGGCCTATAATACATCAGATTATTTACTGGCCTTTGGATTTGGTATCATCATCACTTTCTTAGCTGGCTATCTCCCAGCCAGAAAAGCTTCAAAAATTGATCCCGTAGCCATCTTGCGAGGCTAAACCAAAAAAATAATAAAATTATGCATGCATTATCTGTCAATAAAGTCAATAAGCACTTTCGCGATCCTGTCGATTTTCACGTACTCAAAGATTTATCTTTTGAAGTGGATAAAGGAGAGTTTGTAGCCATCATTGGCAAATCGGGTTCGGGAAAATCTACCCTACTCTACCTCTTGTCTACCATGGATACGGACTATGAAGGCCGCATCGCGATCAACGGCGTTGAGGTGACTGGACAGCGCCAAAACCAACTGGCTAAATTCCGAAATGAGCACATTGGTTTTGTCTTTCAGTTTCACTTTCTATTGCCAGAATTTTCGGTCCTCGACAATGTGATGCTGCCTGCGCTTAAGCTCAAAAAACAGTCTAAAGAAGAGATCGAACACAAGGCCATGGAATTGCTAAGCCTGCTGGACATCAAAGGACACGAATATAAACGTGCCTCCAGAATCTCAGGTGGGCAGCAGCAAAGAGTAGCCATTGCACGAGCCTTGATCAATTCGCCTGCCATCATCATGGGGGATGAGCCAACGGGGAATTTGGATTCTAAAAATACTAAGATCGTTTTTGATATTTTTCGCCAGCTAGCCAGGGAGCAAGGACAGACCATCATTGCTGTCACCCACGATGATGAATTTGCCGCTAACTGTGACCGCATAATCGAATTGTCGGATGGAATGTTGGTATAAATCTTTAATGGACTATAAGGTAAAGAGCAGTTTAAAAAAACTGCTCTTTGTCAAAGTACTATGGTTCACTTTCCTCACTAGCCATTCCCTATATGCACAAAATGGGCAGTGGGAATTTGATCAGCTGGAAGGCCGATCACAAGCTAAACAAGTGGCTTTGGATTCAATGCTTGTTCATCTCAAAAACCGATGGGAGATCAAGCTGGCTTATGGAAAATACTTTTTCATTGAGCAGTCGCGCTCCATGGAAGAGGAAGAATTACTCTCCCCTACTGTTGATATGAATTTGTGGGAACTGATGGCTGGCTGGCATTTTAGCGAAAGGCTGACCGCTGATTTTACAATTGGTTTTCAACTGAGAAAGGATATGGGGGCCAGACCTGATCTGGTCTCCGTATTCAATGGTGATGAGATCGAGGTTGAAGGGGCTGGTATCGCTTTTATACCTGTTCATTTCGGCTTAAAATATTACCTTACCAAAAAGAGATTCAGGCCATTAATTGGTCTGGGCTTAGGAACGGTATTGGCCAGAGCCAAATACATCCTCGCTGAAGGCGATATTACCAATGGCATCACTCGAACAGAAAATGTATTTAGAGACAGAAGCTGGACGAGTCATTTAAGTACAGGTTTTGACTATCGAATGGGATTAAGGTCTAATTTTAATCTGGATTTTTCGTATTATTCATCAGGTGAATTTAAGGAGACCATTGGAGGCTATTTGAGTTATAGAGGATGGGCTATTCAGATGGGTATTTCCTTTCTTTTATAGCTACCAAAAAGCAAGCGAAGCGTTTTATTGACTATTCCTGAAAAATCTGATCTATTGAAATCAAGAATCAATACACTACTACCTATTGCACTGGCAATCATCCTTCCTGGGCTTGGTCTGTATGCAAGTACAGGGTGGACGGCTCTGGTTAGTTTAGGACTTTGGCAGGGATGGCTAACGGGCTCTATTTGCGTCTACTGTTTATGGTACATCATATGGTATACCTCGAATTGGACCGCTGATATTCAGCAGTGGTGGTCGATGCTGATTTCCCTGGCAACGGTCGGTTTAATCATTACGATCGCCTATTTTGTATACCTCAAGGATATCGAAGGCTATAAATGGTATGATACCGTCAGAATTTTTCTCCCGTCCATTTTAATCATCGCTGTTCAATACGCTTTAAGAGCACAGCAAAATATTTCGCGTTTACAGATAGAAAAGGAGCAAATGCAAACGGAGAACTACAAGGCACAGTTAAAAGCTATTCAAGCCAAAATTGATCCTCATTTTTTATTCAATTCATTGAATACCCTGCGCTCTATGGTTCGACAGCAGCATGACAATTCTGAGAAATTCATCATTAGTCTTTCAGATTTTTACAGACAGACCCTAAAGTATGATGAGGATACGACCCTCCCCCTATCTGAGGAATTAACCATGCTTGAATCTTATCTCTTTTTAATGAAAAGCAGAAATGAGGATGCCGTCGTCATAGAACTCGATATTGACGAAAAACTTCATCCTTTTCATCTCCCCACTTTGGCGCTACAGCTGGTTGTTGAAAATTGTTTCAAACACAATAGCATGACCTCTAAAAAGCCATTGCATATTGACATTTACAATACGGAAGATTATTACATCGTCGTCAGCAATAACATCCAACCCAGAATCAGTCCACAGGATTCCTCTGGCTATGGTTTGAAACTGCTGAGAAAAAGATATGAACTAATGAATATCAAACAAGGCTTGATCATAGAACAAAGCCCTGACCTATTTACCATTAAACTAAAATTGATCTAAGCATGAATGTCCTCATCGTTGAAGACGAATCTCATACGGCTTCTCTATTACAGGAAATCATCGAACAAGACAGCGATTTTATCGTCATAGAAAAACTAGAATCGGTTGTCGAAACCGTAGAATACCTCAGCAAATATCAAAAAAATCTAGACCTTTTATTTTTTGATATCCAATTGGCAGATGGCCATAGCTTTGAGGTCTTTAAACATGTTGATATCATCGTCCCAATCGTATTTTGTACGGCTTATGATGAGCATACGCTTCAAGCCATCAAAAACAATGGAATTGACTATATCCTAAAGCCATTTAGGGAAGAAGAAATTCAAACTGCCCTACAAAAATACAAAAGCCTAATTGCTAATTTACAAACTAAAAATCCAGCGCCTTTCTATTTCCAGACGGAGCAAAAAAAGCAGTATCAACAAAATTTTCTGACGCAATATCGAGAGAAATCTATTGTCAAATCCGTAGAAGAGGTCGCCTTGTTTTACGTCGCATTGGAAACGGTGTATTTGTATACTATCACTGGTGAGAAATACCCTTTGTTCAAAAAGCTGGAATACATCGAATCGGTTTGCGATCCCAAACAATTCTTCCGCATCAATCGCCAAATGCTGATCAATCGAAAAGCCGTGCTGTCTTTTGAACCTTACTTCAATCGAAAAATAGTCTTGCAACTCAAAATAAAAATGGAAGACAAAGCCATCGTGAGTCGTTTGAAAGTGACGGCTTTTAAAGAGTGGTTGGAGCAATAGCTCAACAAGCAAATTATTAATCTACCAATTCTTTTCGCCTTGGCGATTGTTCAAGTACCTGATGCATCCTTTCTTTTTGCTCCTGAGTGAATATATTCATACAGCCATCGTCCGTGTAATCCATATAATTCTCAATCATGTCTGTGGCTGCACAAGAGATATTGGCCATACAACTAAAATTGGGTGCGGCAGCCAATGGCGTATCGCCACAAAAATCGTCGACCAAACAATCCCCATCTCCCCATATATGCCTCAAGCCCAGCCAATGCCCCACCTTATGTGTAGTCGTTCTTCCCAAATCAAAGGGTGGAATCAAATTGGGAAAGTTTCCTTTCTCACTACTGCCAAAATATTTATAGCCAATGACAATGCCATCAGTTTCCGCCTCCCCTTCATCTGAATGAAGTCCTGGTAAGCCCGAATTACTTGGAAATTGTGCATAGCCCAATAAGTCCCGACCTGCAAAGCCACCAAAATTGACGGTCCAGATGTTAAAATATTCATTGGGTGGCCAGATCGTAATCGGTTTGATGATTTGATCGATGGGATTGAGGATGGCGCCTTTGGGCCAAGAAGGCCGCCCGCCATCAAAGCGATGTACGCCTGGCTCTGAAAGCGGCTGCCCATCTGGATCAGTCGCTGCCAGATAAAATTCAATTTCGCAATCTACCCCATCTGGATGATTATTAAAACCATTAGTCGCTGGCTTTTTCCTAAAATCTTCATTAAGGACTTCAATCTGTGAGCGTACTTGCTCATAACTTATATTGGATTGATTACCAATAGCTTCTCCATTGTGAATGATATGAACGACAACAGGAATTCGTTTTACTGGATCGACAAATATCGTAGAATCTTCTGGTTCAACTATGGGTTCGATCATGACTTCCTCCTCATTGGAAGAGCAGGCGATTAAGGAAGAGAGGAGTAATAGGAGGGAGAAATATTTAATAGGCATGTCGTAATTTTTAAAAAAGGAGGTGACCGCTAGAAAATCAGCAGCCAACCTCCATAAGACCAAGACCCTGGTATTGTATACTTGAAGGAAAATGCTCGGGGAGCCTAAATAGCTAGATAAGGCCGCAGTGGATTGGGGATTACCCCAATCCACTTTGCCGGAAGGATATTACATCCTGGTCCAATGCTGCGTACCTTTCACAAAACCTAATTTTGCATCCATTCTGAGGGTTTGCTTATCTTCCAAAGTCAAATTAGCAGACATGGTGCGTCTTTTCTGGGGCTGGAACACTTCGCCACAACAGAATTCGGTCGCACTCTTTTGCTCAAAATTTCTCAGTATGATGATTTCTTCCTCTTGGGCTTGTATTTTTTCACTTTGCTCGGAATTTTCTGTCCCAATCAATCGACCAAAGTACTTTCCGTCCTCTTGGTAGATCAAAATAACGGCCCCGTTTTTATTATTCTTCCAGGATCCTTCGATCCCTTCTTGTGCATAGGCGGATAGCGAGCCAAAGCCTAGAATAAAGGCAAATAGCAATAGACTTCTTTTAAGGAAAGAGATGGATAGACTATGATTGGCAGTCGCTAATTCTGAATTTCTGTTCATTTTGATTCTTTTGATGGAATAATTCATTTGACAGTCTCAAAAATGAACAGAATTGCTCTTGAACGAATGGAGAATCAACCTGAAGTGAACATAATGTAAGGTGAATTGAACGAGGAGCCCTTATAAAACAAAGACGGTCCCAACAAATAGTTGAGACCGTCACTTATCCAATAAAAAAATTTCGCTAGCTATCTTCTTTCTGCTGCGCCATCTCCTCCACAATCGCTGGTTCGCCTTCGAGGATCAACTTGACGTGATCCTCTTGATCAATACGCTTGGTGAGTTGATCAGAAACAGAGAGTTTGGCACTGGTCCGATCCATGGCTTGCAAATAGGCCCGCTTGACCGAAAAGTGCTCTGCATCTATCGAGGCCCGACCATCGAGAGAAACTTTCATAAATTGGCCACTGCCTCGAATATCCAGTTCATTGCGGCCAGTTTGGCGAATGATGAGCGAATCGACATTGACATAGGCTTTGAAGTCTTGCTTGCCTTCGTTCTTGATGTGCATCAGCGGTTCGGTAAAGCCCTGTATCTTGACATCATCTGTATCTTCTGCATCAATCGCCAGCAGTCGAGGCATGGTGATGAAAAGACGAACTGGAGAATTGGTACGCCTTAGGTCAGCAAAAACCGTAAGTGTTTCGCCCATCTTGACCATTTCTACTTTATCCGTGTAGACTTCCTTACCCGTCAAGCGAACTTGGTATTGCTCTCCCTGGGTAACGACTACTTTCATTTTTCCTTCAATAATCAATTTGGAAAAGTCCTGATGTGGAAACTCTTGCTTGCGGTTTTTCTTAAGTACATAATCGTGGCAAACCAAACCGCCTTTCTCCATACTCCAAATGTGATTACCTCTTGGCCAGGGGTGTTCAATACTGCGATTGATTGGAAAGTGATGAAGTTTTCGAGAAATTTTAGGCCCCAATTTGATCGATTTGCCATCAGGGACTTTGAGTACTAGTCTGATTTCCTGAGCCCGCCACTTTTCTCCTGCTGGAATGGTAAAATAGTGGGGAATGGATAATAGGCCAGGTTCGATAGTAGGTTGGTAATCAATGGCACCTGCCATAAGTGTAGCATCGCTGATTTGTCGGCCTCGGGAATAATTGCGCTGGACCAGCTCAAAGACCTCCCCTTCACTTTGTTCTATATCGAGATGGACATCGCTGCTCACCAATTGATCATCGCCAATTCTCAAATGCCCCATCTGAAAGATCGCCTCTCCATAATCATCCCTTTTATCCAATTCTAATCTGAGGGTATCGCTGTTGATGTTTAGCGTAAGTGGATTATCCAGATGCGCTCCCTGGTTAAATTCGCGCCCCGTCCAACTCGCAATGGCAATCAAACTCACCCAATTCACTGACCAAACCGTCCACATCACGCTTTTCCAATTGCGCCCAATCTCATAGCCATACAGCATCCGCACCACAAAAAACAACACACCAAGTAGCGGAATACCAATAGCGATAAACAGATTGGTCATAGCCAGAACGCTAAGCCCTCTCGAATCGGTAAAAAAGTAATCGGTAAAAGGAAAGGCAATAAAAAAACTGATTATTGACAGTATCCATAGGACTGACAGGGCAATAATCAGTGCAAAACCGATGATAAAGATGATGGGTTTCCAGATTTTAGCAATCGTTTGGATTAGGGTCGAAATGACCTTTCCTAGCAGTGAAATCCCTTTCTTAATGGAGCGTCGTGCCTTACTTGCTCCACCATCTCTTTTTTTTTTACGTCGTAATCATTGCCAAAATCCGTTAGCTTCTCTGACAAATTCTCCAATTCCGATTCAATCGTCTTGGCAATATTGGACACATTGATGGGTTCGCCTTTCATGGCCAGGCGGTCAGCTGCATTTTCGGCCTTGGGTAAAATGGCCCAGAGAATGATGTAGACGGGAATACCTACGCCACCTGAAATCGTAAACAGTACGAAGCCCAATCGGACCCAAAGCGGATCATGGATGCCAAAATAGGCGGCAATACCCGCACATACTCCCGCAACGACTTCATCTTCTGGATGTCTAAACAGCCGCTTACCTGTTTTGATACCAATATCAAAAGGCTCTTCCGTACCGCGACTGTCTTCGAGGGGTTCAGCTCCAAAGTCTTCGGGTGTTCCCATGATGCCAATGGCTGCACGAACATCCTTTAGGGTAACGATGGGCCGTTCACCTACCTGCTCTTTGAACAGTTCGGCCATACGGGTCTCGATATCTCCCGTAATATCCTCATAACCCTCAGAAGCACTAAAGTGATGGTGTATGGTTTCGAGATAGTGACTTAAATGCTCATAGGCATCCTCGTCAATGGTAAAGGGGTATCCTCCCAGATTGATGTTAAAGACTTTATTCATTGCAGCGAAATGTTTTTAGTAGATTGATTGACAGCGGAGACCAGATTGTTCCAGGTTTCAAATAAGCCACCTAGAAAAGCTTTTCCTGTGTCTGTTATATGATAGTACTTCCGCGGTGGGCCGCTCTGTGATTCTTTCCAATTGTAGTGAAGCAAGCCATCGTTTTTGAGGCGAGTCAACAAAGGGTACATGGTCCCTTCTACAACGATCAAATCGAAATCCTTTAGCTTGGTGATGATATCAGAGGGATAAGCCTCCTCTTCCGATATAATCGAAAGGATACAAAGCTCCAAGACGCCTCGTCTCATCTGTGTCTTTGTTTTTTCCAATTTATCGTTCTTTATGTTCATGGTACAAATATAGGTCAAAAGGTAGTACTATGCAAGACATAGTACCTATACTAAACCTAGTACCCTAATATCACCTAGTTTTTATTTCATTGATTATCAGTATCTTATAATCTTGACAATCGCGACATTTTTTTTTGGAATTATTTATGTAATTTTAATTTCCGGTCAATTAATTGAGAATAGACACACAAATTATTGTCTTTATGAACACCTCTATCGTAAGCAAATGGACTTTGCTCGCTATCCTGCTGGGCTTCCTCGCCTGCCAATCTAATGAATCCGAATCCAGTAAAGATTACCCGTCTACCCAAGCGACGGCTGGCCCACTGCTCAAACAACTCAACAGCAGTACCACAGGGATCAATTTTGCCAATGTCATCGAAGAGGGTGTCGGCAAAAACCTCCAAATCTACGATTACTATTACAATGGTTCAGGCGTAGCTATTGGCGATGTGAATAATGATGGCTTACAGGATATCTTCTTCACGGGAAATAATGTCAATAGTCAACTTTACCTCAATAAAGGCGATATGCGTTTTGAGGACATTTCCCGCAAAGCGGGCATATTGAGCAATCATTGGTCCAATGGTGTGACGATGGTCGATATCAATAATGATGGCTATCTGGATATCTACGTCTGCAATTCTGGCCCCTACAAAGAGGTAGAGCTACGGACCAATCAGCTGTTTATTAATAATGGCGATAATACTTTTAGCGACCAAGCGGCCACCTATGGCCTGGACGACAAGGGGCAGTCCACCCAAGCCAGCTTCTTTGACTATGACCGAGATAATGACCTCGATGTGGTGATCATTAATCACCTCAAACACAATATGACCCATGACATTCACGAGTGGCAAAAGAAGAAGCCCAGCCTTTCCAAAGAAGAAATCAAAAGACACAGCATTCACCTGTATCGCAATAATGGCAATAATACCTTTAGTGATGTTAGCGAGGAAGCGGGTGTACTAGAAACCGTATTTGGATTGGGGATTGCTACCAGCGATATCAACGACGATGGTTGGCTCGATTTTTATGTGGCCAGCGATTATTTTGTGCCTGACTTTATGTTTATCAATAATAAAAATGGCACCTTTAGCAATCAGGTTAAGGAGCGCACTTCCCATATTTCTTACTACTCGATGGGCTGCGATATTGCCGATGTCAATAATGATGGACTCCTGGATATTGGAGTGGTTGACATGACACCTGATGATCACGTCCGCTCCAAAATGTTGATGCCCTCCATGGATGTCAATGTCTTTTATTACCTCACTAAGGTGGCCAAATTTCAGCCCCAATACATGTTCAATGTCCTCCAAATCAATAATGGTTATGGTGTGTATAGCGATATTGGTCTATATGCTGGGATTTCCAAAACCGATTGGAGCTGGGCGGCCCTTTTTGCCGATTTGGACAATGATGGCTATAAAGACTATATGGTAACCAATGGTTTCCGAAAAGATACTCGAAACAACGATTGGCGCATACGACTCAATGAAATCGAAAGAGAAATGGGACCAGCCTTTACCAATGAGGATTACTTCAAACACCTGATCACGGCAGAGTCCAATCCCGTAGTCAATTATGTATTTCGCAATGAAAATGGGATGCATTTCAAAGACATGTCTAAAGAATGGGGATTTAATGAAGCTTCCTTCTCCAATGGAGCCGCTTATGCCGATTTGGATAATGATGGCGACTTGGATGTGGTTGTCAATAATATCGACATTAAAGCCTTTGTCTTCCAAAATCAATCGCGCGAACAAAATGGCCATCACTACATCCGCTTCCAATTGGTCGACTCAGGTACTAAAATTCCGCCCTTCAACACCCGAGTGAGTATTCATTATGGCGATCAACAACAAGTGGTGGAATACAGCCCAACGCGGGGCTATGTTTCCTGTGTCGAACCCTTTGTTCACTTTGGTTTAGGCCAAACTCAAAAAATAGATCGAGTAGAGATCAAATGGCCCGATGGTCGCATTTCTGAGCTCATTAATCCAGACATCGACCGCATCCATACCATTGACCGAGCTAAGGCTCAAGCGATCGCCCAAGAAGAAAATACGCCTCCAAATCCTGCTTTTCTCAATATCACCAAGCAGATGAAAGGCATTGATTTTCAGCATAAAGAAAATGAATTTAATGACTTCCAGAAAGAAGTCCTACTCCCCCATCGACAATCGACGCTAGGCCCACACATCTCTGTCGCTGACGTTAATGGCGATCAACTGGATGATTTCTTTATTGGCGGAGCTAGCAACCAGGCTGGCGTTCTGTTTCTCCAACAAGAAGGAGGTGCCTTCCAACGGGCCAGCAGCCAGCCTTGGGCCAGCGACCAAATCTCCGAAGACCTGGGTAGTCTCTTCTTTGATGCCGATGGCGATGGCGATCTCGACCTCTATGTGGCAAGCGGTGGTGGTGGTGAATTCAAGCCCCAAGATGCCGCCTTGCAGGATCGACTCTACCTCAATCAGGGCAAGGGCCAATTTACCAAAGCCTCCAATGCCCTACCCAAAATGCGGACAAGCAGCGGCCGCATGAGTGCCATGGATTGGGATGGGGATGGCGATCTCGACCTTTTTGTAGGGGGACGTACTGTACCAGGTAAGTATCCTTTTCCAGCGGATTCCTATCTGTTGCGCAATAACGGCGGTAAATTTATGGATGCGACGGAGGAGCTGGCGCCTGGGCTTCGCCAATTGGGAATGGTGACAGATGCCGTTTGGACCGATGCGGACCAAGATGGAAAGGTGGATTTAATGCTTGTGGGAGAATGGATGCCCATTACGCTATTCAGACAAGAGAATGGAAAATTTAGCAAGAGCGAAGACATTGGTTTGGATCAAACGACTGGCTGGTGGTATAGCCTGGCCAAAGGTGACTTTGATGGCGATGGAGATGAAGATTTGATCGCTGGGAACATAGGATTGAACAATAAATTCCATCCAACGGAAGAAAAGCCCTTGTATGTCTACTGCAATGATTTTGATGAAAATGGCAGCCCAGATATCGTTCTGAGCAAATTGTATAAAGGCTATAAGGTTCCCGTTCGTGGGAAGGAGTGCTCGACGGAGCAGATGCCCTTTATTGCCGAGAAGTTTCCCACCTTCCAATCCTTTTCTCAGGCCAAGTTGGAAGATATTCTGGATGAAGACAAAATGCAGGACGGCATCAATTACGAGGCCAATACTTTTGCCAGTATGTACCTAGAAAATACTGGAGGGAGCTATCAAGCCAACCCACTACCCAAAGAAGCCCAACTGGCTCCTATCAATGGACTAATCGTCCAAGATTTTGATCAGGATGGACATTTGGATGCGGTGATTGGAGGAAATGCCATCAATACGGAAGTAGAAACACCAGCTTATGATGCGGGTAAAGGCATCTTTTTAAAGGGTTCTGGCAATGGTCGTTTTCGGCCTCTTGTCAAAATCTCAGACAGTGGTCTACTTTGCAAAGAAAATGTAAAAGATATGGCCTTATTAACTTTGGGGCGTCAGGGCTTACAAGTCGTATTGGTCGCCAATAACGATGGGCCTATCCAGTTTTTTGCTTACAGAAAATAATAAAGTACGCAATCAGCCCAATTCAATAGATAGGGTGATGCTTTCGTCATCTGGATTGTAAAAAGGTTGAAAAGCGCCCAGTTCATCGATCAACTGGCGATTTTGGATGGCCTTGCTTAGGTACTGCTGGACCAGTTCTTTAGCTCTGCAATGGACTTTTTCTTCTTCCAAAACCTCTTTATACAATTGCTTTAGACTTTTGATGCGCTCTAGAGGCGAGGTAGGAGTATTAGCCAAGTGATGGACTTGATCGCGACGGAGTAAATCTTTTAAAGTAGTGATCATGGGCATTCATAAGCTGATTCAACTTAATTATACCCACCTAACATTTAGTTTGTTACACCTAAAAATTGAATTTATGTAAAAATCACCTCACTAGATACAGTATTCATCCTCCCCACCGCCAATAACGATCTTATCTACCTTCTTGGGCGCCTCTGCTGCGGGCATCTGCTCTTCCTCTAAAGGGGTGGCTTCTGCATAGTCTTCGGGCGGCGCCTCTTCTGGCTGTGACATCGCCTCTTCTGGCGGCGCCATTGCCATTTCCAAAGGCGTGGCTTCTACTTCCAATGTAGGCTCCAAGACGGTCGGTTCAAGGAAGATATCCCGTCCTTCATCAAAGCGACTCAGCAATTCGCGAATCGTAAATTGAGGCGCTTCCTTTTTACCCGATAAATAGCTTGGTAATTGTTGAGCCCCCAATACTTCTGCCCCCATAAATTGGCCAAGCCGATAATAGGATTCCCACTGGACCTCATCAAAAAATTGATCGGAAGTTGGCTCGTGAGGGAAATTGGGATGGTAGACCTTGTATTTATAGGTTTTGTATTCCAGACTTTCTTTGTCTTCGATAATCAACTTTTTCTCAGGAGCGACAATCGAAGATTTTACATAGACCAGGGTGCCCACCTTGAGCTGATTTCTCACCCTTTTGTCAATGCTACGGATGATTTGGGCCAGCGCTAAATCCTCCTTGCTTTTATCGCCAAGTTTGTTGGCTAATTTTTGCCGAACGGTCGCTTTGACCTTATCAAATAAGCTGATCAAAGAGCGCAGGACCTGTTCCAGATGAGTACTTACTTGTAAAGAAGCCAAAATATTGGTAACCTCTTCCTTGCTGTCCAGCATTCCAATCGCCTGCTGGGAATAGGTTTGCAGTTCCAAACTTTCCAAGACCCCTACGATTTGAAGACGTTCATCTTCATTTAATTGGGCAAATTTATCGTGAATGGTTTTGTAATTAATCAGAACTTCCACGGGTTTTCCTTGGGTATCACAGATCAACTCCCCTTCTGTATCCCGCGGAAATATTTCTTCCCACAGCTGAATGATATCAGCCACCACATATCGCTGTTTGGAGTAGCCATTGGAGGGCAAGGGACGAATCAGGTTTTCGGGTTCCTGACCTTCGCGAAAACGAATTTCTACTCCCAGTTCATTCCTGGCTCTAATGGTCAGATTTTCTAAATCGCCAAAAGTATATTCGGGATCTGCACCAGCATCTACAGCAATGATCAATCGACACTTCCTACGCAATAACTCATAAACGCCCAGATTTTCGATATGCCCTCCATCAGAGATGTTCAATTTACTATTGTTGGTGCCGATACGAGAGGAGAGCTCTCTAAAAAAGTAGCTTGGCCACCAGACCCAAGAACGCCTTTTATCCTTGAGTGGGTTGTCCACCCAAAAGCCCAAACGCGCATTGAGCAAAGTCATAAAGATGCTCAAAAGCTTATTGGAATACATGCCCATACCTGGATTAACTGCTGCTGCAGAAATGGTAATGGCAGCTGGAAGCGTCATTCGCTGATAATCTCCAGTTTCTGCCGTTCGGACATAGTCAGTAAGTTTGGCACCGCAGTATAGCGGAGAGAGTAAAAAATAGTCATTCGCTTTAGTTCCTTTAAAGTTTTTGTCATTAGATGCTTGTAGATTTAGACAGGTATTGATCAATGGATAAGGAGCCAAATAGTCTTTTTCCAAGGTACTTTTGGTATCGAAAAGATGGGCTAAGGATACGTTTTTATACTCTTCCGTAAAGCTCAAAAAAGCATCTGCCAACTGGGCCCGATAAAAACGATGCAAACTCAGGGCATTGGGGTCAGCAATAAAGCCAAGTAGGAATACCGCAACAATAAAGGCAAATAAGGAAATCAAGGGGTAATCGCCAATGGGTGCAGGCTTTTCCCACTGCAATACTGTCAAAACCAACATCCAAACCAGTACAATCAACAAAAGTGCAGATTCCAGATTGTTAAACTTTCGAGAAACCCCAAGTTGAAACTTCATAAATATATTCGCTAGCACATGGGTAATAAATATGCCCACCAATAACATCATCCCATAGCTCCTCAATCCAATCTCTTCTAAACGCGCTCCAATCGACCCAAAGCCATCAAATTCTACCGTACCGATAAAAAGTATGTAGGCGGCATAAACGAGTAATAATACAATGATGGGACTAATCCAGCTCATCAGCAAGCTCGCCAAATAGCCCACCATCAATACCAGGATATTCCAGGTCTTTTCCCAGCCTTTCCCAGGCATTAGATACTCTCCGCGCGAGCGAATGTAATCAATGTGCTTTTCAGCAAACAGCTTTTCGCATTGGCCTTCTTTCTTGAGGGTCGCTTGAACGTAGGCGCCAGTATATCCACCACCAGATACGGTGGAGAGGTAATCAGCTCTTTTGAGTAGCCCAAACTTATTGAGGGTTTTTAGTAGCCCCAGGTTAATCGTAGCGGAGCGTATGCCTCCGCCAGAGAGCGCGATTCCAAAACGAGTGGCTTCGAGTTCTTCCAGATCTTGTTCTTCTCCAAATAGCTTTTTCCGGCGTTCGACCAAGGCGATATCTTCCAGCTGTACCAGCTGCTCGTAGCTTTCGACCTTATTGGGCCATTTCTTTTCTGACATGCCACTAATATAACGATTGAATTTAATATCTCCAATCGGCCCGCGACAAAGGAAAAAGGGGGATCAATTAAAGGTTAGAAGTGATCAATAGATCCAGTGCAGTGAATTTAATTTGAAACCGCTCGCCAAGGTATTCATTGGTCAGACAGCCTTTGTAGGTGTAAACGCCATTGCGTAGCCCCGTATCTTCATTGATCAATCGCTCAATACTGCCGAGATTACCAGCTTTAAGCAAGATGGGAGTTAGAATGTTGCTAACGGCAATGGAGGCTGTACGAGCAACCTTAGAGGCGATATTGGGCACACAGTAGTGAATAATATCGTGCTTAACGAAAGTGGGCGCATCGTGTGAAGTAACTTCAGAAGTAGCAAAACAACCGCCCTGATCAATACTGACATCAATAATGACCGAACCGGGTTTCATCTTCGCCACAGTGTCTTCACTAACGATAATAGGCGTACGACCGCTCTCTGAGTGGATGGCACCGATTGTCACATCAGCGGTCTTGAGTTCTTTTTCCAACTGAATAGGATTAAGAGAAGAGGTATTGAGTTGACGTCCAACTTGGTTTTGGAGTCGCATCAATTTGTAGATGTTATTATCAAATACACGAACATCTGCCCCTAGCCCTAGCGCAACCCTGGTGGCAAATTCAGCGACTACGCCTGCCCCCAAAATAACCACCTTGGCAGAAGGCACCCCAGAGATACCCCCCAATAAGACCCCTTTTCCTCCTCGGGTGTTACTCAGTAATTCAGCAGCAGTAAGCATCGCACTGAGTCCGGCCATTTCGCTCATAATGCGCACCACAGGAAAGGAGCCAATCTCGTCTTTGATGTACTCCATAGCCAGAGCAATGACCCGCTTCTGCTTCAATTTGGTAATAAAATCAGCAGTGATGATGGGCAAATGGAGTGGAGAGAAAAGAATTTGATTAGGTCGTAACAGATCAATTTCGGCCAGTGTAGGTGGAGCTACCTTGATCAAAATATCCGATTTGAAGACTTGTTCTTTGCTGTAGGCAATATCTGCTCCTACCTCTGAATAATCGTGATCTGAGTAGTTGGATTGAACACCTGCATCCGTTTCGACTACAACGCGATGACCATGCTTGATCAGCGTAGCTACCGCTGATGGAACTAAGGCGACCCGATGTTCCTGAAGAGTCGTTTCTTTGGGAATACCGATAAACAGCGTATTGGGTTTACGCTGTAGCTGCAACATCTCGGTCTGCGTTTCATAACGGCTTTCGGTAAATATCTTCGGAATGGGAATTCGCTTCTTCTGGTCGCTCATGCAGATGATTTTTTTGCTGCCAAAACCTCGATTATTCGTATTAATTACTCAAAAAAGCAAATAACAATAAATAAACGATATTCATCTTACAAAAATAGGATTTTTCGCACTGAATTATCAAGAATCCCGATGTTTATTTTGATCATCTTGTCGGGGAGTAGGGATTCAATGATTTCGGGCCATTCGATCAAACAATAGTGGGGATCGTCTAATATATCTTCTATACCAACGTCCAAAGCCTCCTCTATATTTCGCAATCGGTAGAGGTCTAAATGGCGAATAAGGCCCTTTTCACCAGTATCTGGCCGCTGATAAGGATATTCATTGATGATAGAAAAGGTAGGGCTGGTCACGGGTTCTTCCACGCCTAATTGCCGGCAGAGGTGCTGGATAAAGGTCGTCTTACCTGCCCCTATTTCACCCGTAAATACCCATTTCTTCCTTTGCCCAGCATAATCGAGTATTTGCCGAACGGCTTGGTCCATTTCTGAAATATCGCTCAAATAAAGCTCCATCAGTCCTTTGCTTGGTACGATTGCTATTTAATAAAAAAGGACAGAATGCGCGACAATTCCTCTTTATAATTTTTTCCGACGTCGATTTGGGCCTTATTCTCCATCAGGACAAAACTTTCTCGCCCTTTGGTGTACTTCTTTATGTAGGATAAGTTAATGATATAAGATCGGTGAACGCGTAAAAAAAAGGGATGATTGAGGAGATCCTGACAGTCTTTCAGGCTTTTGGTCGTCAGCAGATCGCTCCCATCAATGAGGTGGACTCTGGCATAGCGACCTTCAGATTCCAGGTAGCATATTTCATCCAAATTGAGGTAGATCATACCATTTTGAGCAGGGAGAATGATGCGTCGTCCTTTCTCTGTGGAAGGGGCAATCTGGCCTTGGGTTTGTCGCTTATTGCGCAGTCGCTCTGCTTTAGCTACAGCAGCGATTAATTCGTCGATATTGATGGGTTTGAGGAGGTAACCGATAGCCGACACCTTGAATGCCTTGATGGCATATTCTTCGTAGGCGGTGGTAAAGATGATGTCAAAGTTGATTTGATCGAAGTATTCGATCAACTGAAACCCAGAATAATTGGGCATCTCAATATCCAGAAAGACAATATCGGGCTGGGTATTTTGAATGACCTTAACGCCCGACAGGACGTCTTCTGCTTCACCGACAATTTGGACTTGGTGGCAGTACTCTTTAATGAGATGCCCCAAGGTTCGCCGACTTCTCGCTTCGTCATCGATAATAACAGCGGTTAAATTCATTTGTCAAGTGTCTTCAAAGCTTTTTATAATGAGGAATAAATACGCTCAACCTGCCTATCGAATAGGATGCTGGATAAAAATCTTAACGAGTGTACCACTCGCCTTTCCCACTTGATTTTTATGGTCAGTTATTTCTACGTTTAATTTGCCTTTACTAGCCGAATTAAGTAGAAAGAGTCGTTCCTGAGTAAGGCTCATCGCCCTGGACTCCCCTTGTTGTCTGTATTTTTGTCTTATCTCGCGGGCACGCTCCCGGCCGATACCATTGTCTTCTACTTCACAGATGAGATAGGATTCTTCTTTTCTGAAACGAATATATAGTTTTTTATCCCCTTTTCGATGTAAAAGTCCATGCTTAATCGCATTTTCAACATAGGGCTGTATCAGCATAGAGGGTAAGTAAACCGTAGCCGGTTGAATCTCTGGGTCCATATCGATGGTGTACTCAAAATCCTCATTGAGCCGCAAGGCTTCTAGCTCCAAATACCATTTTAGGGCATCAATTTCCTGGGTGAGTGAAATTTCGTCCTTATCCGACATGTTGAGGATACTTCTCATCAGTCTTGAAAAACGCGTCAAATAGTGATT
>JBCBDH010000032.1:0-19365 GCA_038529855.1 Bacteroidota bacterium
CTTCAGAACTGAGTTCTGAAGAAAGGAAATGCTAACTCTTCTTTAGGAGGAGTATCCATAAAAAGATATCCAAAAGGTACATGTAATTTTGCAGAAAAGTCCTCTAACTGTTTGACGGTAGGCTGTTTAGAAGCATCTATCCATTCTTTAACCTTAGGGTTCTTCAACAAGAAATCCTGAATCTCGTGTCCAGCACGTAGAATCGCCCATTCAAGCATACTTTTGCTTATTTGAACCCTTGCACTTGCCATTGTGATAAAGTTACTTATTATCTAATTCATTTGCAGTATTTGTATTGACTTTTTCTTCATTGTCTTCAATGCGTTCTCGCTCTGATAAGCTCCCTCCAATCGTTAATAAAACGTTAATCCCCTACCCTCACCCACCATTCCATCCCCGCCCTACATCTTTGGAGCTATATTCTTGTCACTTAAAACCTAATGAAAATGACCAAAATAGCCGCTTATCTCGTTGGAGCTCTGCTTTTTTGCTTGGCTAGTGTGTATAACTTTTCCATACTTCCAAAAACTCAATGGACGCTATTCTCAAAGGCGGAACTGAATCCTCCTCCTCCACCGCCACCTTCACTAGCTCCTCCTCCTCCACCTACCGTAAAATCGACCACTAATCGCATACAGATCGCCTTGCTACTCGATACCAGTAATAGTATGGACGGTTTGATCGAACAAGCGAAATCTCAGCTTTGGAAAATGGTGAATGAATTGGCAGATACACAGAAAGACGGAGAGAAACCTGAAATTGAAATCGCACTTTATGAGTATGGCAATAGCAATCTGAATGCCCGTCATGGCTATATTCGATCTGTTGTTCCAATGACGAGTGATATGGATCAGGTTTCAGAGGATTTATTTGGTTTGAATACCAATGGTGGAGAGGAGTATTGTGCTTGGGTGATTAAAGATGCCTTGAGCAATTTGCAGTGGTCAGCTCATACGGGAGATTTAAAAATCATAGTCATTGCGGGTAATGAATCCTTTAGACAAGGGCCTATTAATTTTCGGGAAATTTGTCAGGCAGCGGGACAGCGACATATTATCGTCAATACCATTCATTGTGGAGAGTATGCCCAAGGGCTTGAACTGTCTTGGGGCGAAGGAGCCAAACTTTCTGGTGGGGAGTATATGAATATCAATCAGGATGATAAAGTGGTTCATATTGCGACGCCTTATGATGACAAAATCGTTCAGCTCAATAATGAATTAAATAGGACTTATATCGCCTATGGTGCCAATGGGGAAGCCAATGCAGCCAAACAATTGGCTCAGGACAGCAATGCGGGTACTTATGGTTTGAGTAATGTCCGCGAACGCGCCTCTTTTAAATCAAAGAAGGCTTATAAAAATACTGCCTGGGATTTGGTGGATGCCGTGGAGGAAGCAGAGATTGATTTAGTGGAGATGGAACCCAGTGTGCTTCCTGAGGAAATGCAATCCATGACGGCAGAAGAACGCCAGGAATATGTTGAGCAGAAGAGCGAAGAGCGAGCAGCGATTCAGGAACAAATTAAAATCCTGAATGAAAAGGCAGAAACTTATATCGCTAAACAGCGAAGAGAAATGTCACAGCAACAAACCCTGGATGAAGTTTTGATACAGCGAGTTTTGGCGCAAGCCAAGACAAAGGGTTTTGTAAAGGAGGAAGCGGGAGAATAAAAAATGCCGCTCCATCTTGCGACGGAACGACATCTCCCAAAAAGTGTTTCACAGCTTTATACCTCTATTATCTGCTCGATGATGATAAAACTCGTGTTTTCATGTTCACCTCCAGTGCCGCCTTTGATTTGATGGCATAGTGAAGTGGACATACGAAGGGCTTCAAAAGCGCTAAGCGCTTTCCGCTTTCTGTGTTTCATAGCTTGTATATTTTGTGAAAAAATGAAGACCGTTTTAGTAAAAAGCGTTTTAGTTTGGCTTCATTATTAATAGTGGGGAAGCGAAAATTGTGAGGGATTTTGGGAGAAGAAAACGAATTTTTTTGAGGTCCTTACTGAGCAAAATAAGGGCTAATGACAAATGGCTGTCTCTGTTTTGAGACAGCCATTTTGGGTTTGTGGCATGGACGGGGGGGATGGCTCCACTGGCGGAGTGATGGCTTAGTTGCTGGGGGGGCGGCTCCACTGACGGAGTGACGGCTTAGTTCCTGGGGTGACGGATCTACTGACGGAGTGATGGCTTAGTTGCTGGGGGGGCGGCTCCACTGACGGAGTGACGGCGAGTCACTCCGTCAGGTCGCTAGCGGAGGAGGGTGATGTCACCCCAATACACTTTTCGATAGCCATCAATGTAGGAAACTTCTAGGCGATAGGTGTAAACCCCTTGGGCTTGTTCTATTCCATCACTGATTCCATCCCAGGCAGCATCGCGATCATTGGGCAAAAACTGGCTTTGGTCAAAAAGTAAGGCGCCCCAGCGGTTGAAGATTTGAAAGCGATGAATCAATTGGATATCAGCCCCACCAAGGACCATCAGTAGGTCATTGAGCCCATCGCCATTTGGACTAAAGACATTTGGAACACTTAGCTTTTGGGCGCGAACAACTTGTATTTCTAATATAGCACGGACGGAGCAGCCATATTCATCCTCTACATAAAGCTCATAAGCTATATTTCTGGTAGGCTTTGCGATGGGAGTTTTGCAGGTATCACAGGATAAAGCCTCTACAGGACTCCATTGGATGCGGCTGGGTATAAAGTTTAATTCAGGGGCTAATTCAAGGCTATCGCCCAAATCAATAATCAATCTATCAGGCAGATCAATGGATAAATCAATAGGTGTGCTTACCTCAATCACTGTATCAAGCGGACAATCGTGGAAATCGCGAAAATAAAAAGTATCCAAACCCGCCTGGCGATTATTGAAAAGCATGGGAAAGGTATCCAGACTGTAGAAGTAAGGCAATTCTGTAGACAATTCGTAAGGTGCTGTTCCTCCACTAAATTCCTGAATTTCAATCATGCCATCTCCTCCTCCAAAACACTTAGGGGGAAGGACATCCATCACCAGCATCAGTGGTGCGGGTTCATCAATCAAAACCTGATCTACTAAGGTACAACCGTATTGATCAGTAATGGTGACCAAGTACTGTCCAGCAAAAAGACTATCTGCATCCTGAGTCATCGCCTCATGGCTCCACTCATAAGTATAATCCGCCAGTGGACTCATTTCTAAGTCTGCCCAGCCATCTCCTGAGGCAGGACAACTGGCATCCTGGCTTTCTATCTGACTATACATTTCCTCATAGGCATCCACTTCGATGATGTGAGCCACTGTACACCCACGACTATCCGTAATCGTTAACTCATAAATGCCTGCTGGAAGATCGATCAAATGAGGACTATTCTGCTGAACAGGATTCCAGTCATAAGTAAAAGGCCCTTGGCCATTGCTAATTAGGGTGATAATTTCCCCACTAGGCCAATTTGGACAAGAGGAAAAAATATCAAAGGTAGCCAGGGGCGCCTCTATGGTAAAGGTGGCAAAGTTATTTTGGTAATTGCATTCAGAGATGGCCGTAAAAGGAAAGTCACTGAGTAGATAAGGTAAATTCCGCTGGCCATTGTCATTGGCCACAACAACGATTTCATCGCCAACACGCCCTGCAATATCCATTTCTATCATTTGACAGTTGCCAACTTCCAGGGTAAAAACCAAGGAGGTATCCTGTAATTTTTCAGCAAAGGGCTGTCGTGGATCACCGCGATAAATCACGATGGGTAAATCCCCGCTCAAAGGATGATCCCCTTCATTGCAAATTTCAAATCGAATGGACAAACTATCTTCATTTATACATTGCCAATCCTTCCTTTTTGCGATTGCATCTGGTGCAGGAAACTCAGGATGATAATGAGCATTCATAAAGGAGTTGATGTGTTGGCCCAGCAGATGGGGGCTTTGTTGGTATTGGGGAATGCTGAGGTCATCGTTGATGTGGGTATTGAAAAAGGCGTGTTGGTTCCAAACGGGGCGAGTGCGGAGCCAGGGGGTGTTGGCGGATTGGAAGGCCACAATTTTACCTTCGCCATTTAGCGTATCAATGATACCTGAGATCAATAATTCTGTTTCTCCATCAGCATCTACATCAAGTATAATAGGATATTCAATGTGGGTGCCTGAACGCAGGGGAATACTCGTCAGGGACTCGCCATTTCTTCCATTATAAACCCTAAGGTACTGCTCGTCTCGATAGACCACTTCAAAAGTACCATCTCCACAAAAGTCAAAAACACTTGTACAAGTTACAGAGGAAGACCCATCTTGTATGGGCTTTTTCCACAATAGGGCAAAGTTATTTCTGAGCGCATATAAATGAGGATGGACCATAAAACAAAACTCTAAATCACCATCGCCATTGAGGTCAGCGATATTAACTCGCGAAGCCCCATTTGAAGATGCCGCATCAGGAACCCTAAAATGCTTAATAATTTTTGGACTCTGCAAGTCCCAAGCATAGAGGATATGCTGACTGCCTTCTGCCGTTTGTACTACTGCATCTAAATCACAATCGCCGTCTATATCTGCAATAGAAGTAAACCCATCTTTTATTCCAGTATATTGACGATCATCTGCTTGAACCATCAATTCAATGACTTGATTATCTAAATCAACAGCAAAGACTTGATTGCCCGCGACTAATTCCAATCCTTCACAGTTGTCACAATAAAAATCAGGCAAAGCATCCACAGGAACCACAGAAGGAAACATTCCTTTATTTCGTTGAGGATGGCTGCCATTGGAAAAATCAGGTCCAGCACTCACCAGTAAATCTCCAGTTTGTCCACTAAAAATTTGATTGCCAATACTGATTTCTGGTAAACCATCTTGGTTAAAATCAGCTAGGTTGACAAATGCTTGTCTGTACACCTGAGTAAAGCCTACTTGGTCAGTAGATTGAAAAAGTAATACCCCATCATAACTATAGGTGTAAATAATCCTATCTTTCCCCACAGCAACGATTTCCGCTCCCTGAACGCTTGGCATTACATCACCAATGGCCAATGCCAAACCATTGGATAATTCCTCAGGTGTCAAGATGATCCGCTCTGTGGCGCCAGTCTGACCATTGGTAATGTAAATCTCATTGCTATCCGTTTTGAAGGAAACCACTTCTGGAATTCCATCCCCATCAATATCCCCTGCAAGGGGAAAAGCATAATTTCCAGGAGAAGCTTCGCTCACCCATTGCGATTGCATCTCGTAATCCCCCTCACAATCTGGCTGTGCCTGACATTCCACCTCGCAATGATTGTAATAATGATCTTCACAAAAAGCACAGTCCGTACAATCTGTATCAAAACAATCCATCAAACCATCCAGATCATCGTCTATGCCATTATCGCAAATCTCTTGGCAGTTGGCAATATTGATGTGAAGGGTGTCGCTGAGATTAAGGATTTCGTAAATCGAAATATCATCTATGGCGGGGTCATGTCCATGTCTTATGGGGTCGTGGCAAACGATACAAATCTCTACTGCGCCCGTTTGATCCGCGATCCAATTGGTCTGCATTAATTCCCAATCACAGTCATCAACTGCTGGGGTGATCGCTGGACCAATCAAGGAGTCAGCCACTTCAAATTGTAAGACAGCAGGGCCTATATCAAAAACATTAATCGCCCAGGCAGATAATTCATATTGATGGCCAAGTTCTACATCAATCGTTTGGCACCAAAGCTTTGCAGTGCCATTGGGTAGAATGGGCGCATCAATCAGCAACATATTATAAGTAGTACCAGTCGTTCTGTCCAAACAATCTGCAAAACCTGGATTGGCCTCATTGGGATTCATGCCAATGACATATTCGTTAGGGCTAAATCCTCCTGTACCACTTAGTGGACCATACCAATAATTGAGTGGGGTATCAAAACCCGTATCCCCTTGTTCAAAACCACCATTAGTCACTAAATTATCTGGTGCTCTCACTTGGGTATGTAGGACGAGCATCGCTGAATCATCAGGAGAAATACTTGGACTTAAAGTATGATCGTCCCATATCTTGGTATTATGAGATTCCCATTCATAGTTTAACAGATTACAAGTGTAGGGGATATCCACCTGAACTTGATGAAGTTGGTGGAGACATAAAGCAATGCTGTCTTCAAGATACCCATCGCTATTCGCTCCACCACCTGCCTGTGGCCATACGGAAAAGTTGGTACAAGCATCAAAATCTTCCATATAAATGGCTTGCCCATTGTCTAGGATACGCAACCAATCCAGCTCACCACTTCCTTTCAGTTCAATTCTTATGAGATCAAAAAAACAGGGATGATCATGGCCATTAAGGATGGCAATGCGCTGGTTGTTGTAGTAATATTCAACGGTATTAACATCTACAAAAACCAGGCGTATGGTAAACCAATTGCTCATATCCACCACAAGGCCCGCTTGATTGCTTATTTGATTTCCCATAAAATAAGCACTGGTGTAGCTTTGGGCCCAGGGCGCTCCCATTAGCGATATACTAGAAATAGTTTGCCCTTCGTAAAAGATTTGGAGTGCCGTATCAAAAGCATCTATCCCCCCAAGATTTTCCAAATTGCGAACCCGCATTTCAATACTCATCCCTGGTTTTATGCCTTGCTCAAATCCTCTTATGGAAAAATGCGACCAATAATAAGGGATATCTGCAAGTGAGGGGGGAATATACACTTTACTGTTGTCGATAATGGCACAGGCATTCTCTGGTGCTTCCCAATAGCCTCCAGTGCTTCTCACCTGAAAAGTCCAATCCTGACTGTAAGTCATTGGTATGGTCAGTAGGGTAAAGCAAAGCGTCAGAAAGGAGGCTAGTGCTTTATTGGAAAGAGCTACTGCGACCTTATTACTTTTCAAAATATTCAAAATTATCGCTTTCATTTTTGGATAGGCTTTTTTAAAAAAATGGATTATTAATGAATTGCTTGACAGGCTTTTTTGTGATGATTTTTTGAATGGATACTTCTGTTTAGTCAAAAAATATTTTGTATTTTAATGGCGGATTTTACAGGTGTAGCCAAAGTATTTTTTAACCTGTTAATCCTCCTGACATGAAAACAACTCCGCTGCTGTGCAGCCTGCTACTTCTTTGCTGGCTATGCACTGATTGCTATGCACAACTTTGGCCTGACCTCAGCGAACTTCGCCAGCAACAAGGACTAATCAACGACGCTGCTCCTCCATTTGATAATATGCTTGATGTTGAAAATAGTCAAATAACGCTTCGCGCGAATTATCGACAACAACACTTTGCTGCCAGTAATGCAGAGTGGATCAAGTGGATACCACAAAGTGCTTTTTTACAATTCAATCAGCTCATTGGTATTGGAGAAAAAGAGAATACCCGCCTGCTTTGGGGCACCACTTTTTTAGAACACAATACCGCTCCTCTTCAAAGCACCAGTCTAAAAAGTCGATTGGCTGTTTTGCGAAAACTGGGATCGAGAACCTGGGCCAGTGTTGGTCTAAGTGGCCATCTTCAAAACCATCGCATCCAAATGGATCAATTAATTTTGAATCACGGTATTGATCCCCTCATTGAATCCCTTTATGCGGCTGATCCCAATCATTGGCTGATGGATATGGGCGCAGGATTTTTTTTTCAACACCGCTTTAAATCTCAAATTCGCCTATTCAAAAAAGGCAAATTGTCTAGTGATCATTGGGGAGATACTGTCTATGGTGGTTTTTCCATACCAGGTGTCCAAAACTTCTTACAACAAAAGGATATTCCTCATGCCTTGCTTAACTATCGCCGCCAATCGCGACAGTGCTACTTGATGTGCGGATGGATTAGTACGATTGACAAAGATGACTTTCTCGATCTTTCCCTACGCTACAGAATCAGCCAAGCGCCCTATGATGACCAATGGCATATTGGTCTGCGAAGGTACTTTGGCGTCTTTGGTTGGCATAAGGCGCACCAACCAGGATTTTGGATTGGAGGTGGATTGAATGGTCTGCGAAGCGAAGAGGGTACGGAAGGCTTATATCCTCATTTGGATGGAGGGGTATCCTGGAAAAATTGTCGTCTTGGTATGGGGGGACAATTCTTTTGGTTTCAAAACTTTCAGCAAGTACTTCCTGCATTTGAATTCAATTTCTCTTTGCATTTCAATGGTTAAACGACCCAACACTTTTGCTCGGCCAGTGGCTAAAAAGATCCTGCCCAAAAAATTGAGCAGGATGAATAAAAAGGTGTAGCCAAAATTTGTAATTCCTACTTAAAATCAAGTGCTTGGGCCTTGCCCCAAATCCACTTGTGGCATCAATCCGTAGTTTAGATTCCCAAACTACTTAGAGCCTATATTTAGAGCATGTTGGAGAATTTGATAATCGACCTACAAATCCCAACATGCTCTTAGTCTTTCTCTCTCAATACGATAATGACACCAGATAAGCCCTTGGGATTTCCATCGTAGATAAAGCGATAGAAATAGGTGTCTGTCAGCAAATCCTGCTGACTCCACTGATCTTGTCCATTCCAATTATTTTGGTAGTTGCTTTGGTCAAAAACGACTTGTCCAAACAGATTGAAAATGACCATGCGATTATTGGGGAAGTCCGTTGGATTTTCGCGCAGCGCAGCCAGTTCAAAAAAATCATTGAAGCCATCTTCATTGGGGGTAATGACATTCGCTTGTCGATCTGCATCTTCTAATTGTGGTATAATATTAAGGATGGCTGTAGCTTGGGAGAACTCCATGCAAGTTTCGCTGTAAAGCGCATAAGTAAATTGATCAGTTCCCAAATAATTTCTGGATGGGGTGTAATTAAACTGTCCATCTGGTAAAAGAATAAGCTGTCCATTTTGAGGCGATTGTACGATTTCTACTCGCCAATTATTGATATTGGCTAGATCGTCATTTTGGATTAGGTCATCGCGAAAGACTTGATTGGCCGCCAGGTCAAAATAATCGTTCTCTGCTTCTGGACTGGCAATGTAAGTAATGGAGAAAGAGCCACTTTCTATTAGACAATCTTCGTAGAAGATTTGCCAACGAAAACGATTTAATCCAGCTTTTAAATCAGTACCCCATGTGGAAGTTGCGCGCTCATCCAAAACCACTGCAGGTCCTTCAGTTACTTCCCATAAGATATCTAAACGAGGGTCTAGGTCTTCAAGGACCAATTCAAAATCTGCTTGGCAAAGGACCTCATCTTGGGGAACTTCGCCCCTTTGGAAAATAGCGGCCTCCGCCCACTGAACATCTACTTCTAGATGCACACAAGTATTTCGCGAATCCATATAGTCAAAAGTATGTAGCCCTGCAGTACTGATGGATTGATCAATTGCGGCAATCCAATGGCTATCACCAGGACAGAGGAGGACTTCTTCCAATATTTCCATACTATTTTTAAACTGCAATCGAACAAAATAAGCAGAGTCACAGCCATTGGTAGCCGCTCCTCTTTTTACCAGTAGGGTATCACTTGCATTAGTAAAAGGCAATCCATCCACAAAAAGCGTATCGCCACTACATAAAGTACTGTCGATGTATTGAATTTCAGGGGTACAGGTTTCTATGGTGATGTTATGCGTGTAAAGGGTAAGAAAAGTTTCGTTTCCATTCCCAGGCAAAGGCTCTACTGCCGCATTATTGATTTTACAAAAATAGGTTCCCTCATCTCTTTTTTTGACTTGTTTAAATCGCAACTTATTCTCGTACTTGGTAGGCACATAGGGGATGGAATCTGTTCCTCTATACTTAAACCAATTGTAATAATTACCAGGTACATTTTCATCAACCAACAGATCGATCGTCAATGGCAGCCCCACACCAACGCGATAGGTCGTATCTTTAAATACTTTTGCCTGATTATTAATTTTAAAATCCCTGGTGCGACTTTTAATCGCCTGAAAGTGCGGAATAAGATCCGCAAAAGTAAAGGCATTATAACTCAAATATAAATTGCGAATCGTTGGTATCTCTGCAAAATTAGGAACAGGGCCAGACAATTGGTTGTAGTGTAAATAGACACTTTCCAAATTCAGCGAATCTGCAGCAATAGCTGGAGGAATCGCGCCTTCTAGAAAGTTATTTTGCAGAAATAGTTTTTCAAGTCTTCTAATCCGCACGAGCGATTCAGGAATAGGACCAATGAGTTGGGCATCTTTAAAGTAAAGCTCTTTTAGTTTACTTTCTCCATTACAGGAGAATTCAGGAATGGGGCAGGCCAGTTTGCTCCTGGGCATACTCAATCTTTCTAAAAAGGGCAGTTCAAAAATGGCGGGTAAGACACCAACTAAGTTATTATTGAGCGTATCATTGGTATAGGCTCCCCCTTCTTCATGCGTACCATCCAAATCAAGCGATGCCACACAACCTAGAAACATGGTATCGATACCAAACCATTCTGAAATCTTTTTATCAGGGGCTGACCAATTCGTATGGGGATCCCAATTTTCTCCATTGGTTGCAAAGTAGAGGTCTGATAAAAAAATGCGTTCTCTACTTGTATCGCAATCGCAATCCATAGCTTCTGTTGGAAGTACTGATTGCTTAATAGATACAGGTGGAGCCGTCCAAGTCAAATAAAAATAAAAGGGACTCCACAAGCTGATGATCAATAATCCTGTTCTCATCATTTTGGTTTTTCTAAAAGTTGATTTGAATTAGTACATAAGTGTGACGTCGCCTTGAATAGCGCTTTTGTATCCATCTATGTACTCTACTTCTATTCGATAGATGTAGACCCCGCGATTGGCTCGACGATTATTGAAGTGACCATCCCAACCATATTGTGCATCATCAGGTAAAAAATTGCGGGCTTCAAATTGCAGTTCTCCCCAGCGATTGAAAACTTGAAAAAGGGAGATATTGCGCACTCGTTTGATAGACCTCTTACTGATAATCATCAAGACATCATTGATGTTATCGCCATTGGGGGTAAAGACATTGGGGAGGCTAATGCCATAGTTCTTGTCTACCTCAACTGTGATGTGATCACTTGCGCTACAATTGGCACCATTGCTAACCGTCAGCGCATAAGTGGTGGTCTCAAGTGGTTGAACAATAACATGAGGACAGCTCAGACAATTGATAAAAGAGTCGCGCTCCCATTTATAGTTTAATTGCCCTGGATGATTCACCTTGGAAATAATCGCTAGAGCACAGCCCAGTTGAATGGTGGTATCCTTGGGTAGTTCAAGCTGAAGTGGAGGTGGCTCTGCAATGTCAAATGGCTCTTCGTAGTAACATTTAGTGAGTGGGTCTTGGATGGTCAATTGATAGCGACCAGCAGCTAAGTTGTCAATATGCGTCCTTTGGCTAAGCGGCTGACCAGCAAGTCCAATCAGGCCATAAGTATTATCCCAAAAGTCAATATTGACCAAGCCATCAGCTGCGCCATGACAAGAAATATCTGTCCAATCAAAATCGTACTCCAATCGTGGATGTGTCTCAAGTACAATTTCTTCCCATTTCTGACAAGCAAAAGTATCGCTGACTTCCAGCCAATAGCTTCCTGCTTCCAGCCCGTAGAAGTCTTGTAAAAAACTGTCCTGGCTTAGCGTGTAGGTAAAAGCGGGGTCCCCATTTACCTTTATTTCCCCATCCCGCTCATCAGGGCAAGGCCCTGTCCAGTCTACTTGATAATCAATAATGGAATAGTCTACTTCAATATGATCTTCAGTAGCGCAGCCATTTTCAGTTAGGATCAAACTGTAATGACCAGCTTGGGTAATGGATAAGGCACAATTCGTATCCCCAGTATTCCACTGACAATGCCCACCATCCGTATCCACGGATAAATCAAGTCTAGCCCCCTCGCAAAGGGTCGTATCTGGGCCAAGACGAAATTTGGGATTGGGATGTACGGTGATCGTTTTACTGATTTTCTTGGAACAGCCCCCTGGCTCAGCTCTCGCCTCCAAACTAAGGGTATAAGTACCTGGTGCTTGATATTGATGAATGCGATTGACATTATAGGGACGAGGTTTTTCAATATCGACAACTGTTCCATCACCAAAATCCCAGGTCATACTCTTTACCAAGTCTAAATCAATGTACTCACTGCAATTGGCATCGTAAAAAGTGACTTCAATATTTTCGCCCAGACAGATTTCCTCCTCAGAAAGTTCAAAGCTAGGGAGGTAATTGATGTCCTTTACCCAATAGTTAATGTAGGGTTGAGATAGATTGTAGAAACCAAATTTGCCTGGCTCAAAACAAGCGCCCTCTTGCTGATAAATCAGTTGTTCATCAAGATAAATTTCAATGCTTGACTTGGTATAGATCAAGCGAAACTCATAAGTTGCTCCCACCTGCCAGCCTTTGCCTAGGCCCCAGTCTTTAGCTAGTATCTGGAGTGTGCTATCTTCATCATGGCGATCAAAGTATTTCCTTCGTGCAGTAGAATCTGGAATGGGACCATCAATACGAGACAGCGCATAGCCCTCTCTATTTGCATAAGAGGGATAGGCTGGATTATCTACTGGATTAGCCCAGCGCCAATCAAACAAATACATTTTGTGATAGATTGGATCAAGACCAAAGGGGGCTTGATAGCCAAAGACAAAGCCCCAATAATCGTCATCGCCATTGGGCAATACCTGAATATTGAATAAAATCTCTACATCAATTAGGTCGTAAGGGGTGACAAAAAAAGTAGGGCCTTTGCTATTGATTTCATGCATGACCACATCTCCAATGGGACTAGGCACCCATCTGCCAAAATCAGGATGATTCAGCTGATTCCAAAAAGGAAAGCGCGGTACATCACAATCAATAATAGGAGGGCATTGGGCAAAGCAATATTGATCTAGACAAACCGTTTGTGCCTGTCCTTGTGGGCCTGTTGACCCCGTAAAACCACCATAGACAAATCGCTTTCCATCAAGAAATTCATTGATTAAATCTCCCTGCCAGGTCATCCGCAGGCGATCATCAAAATAGACCTCTAAATACTGCCTGCTGGCATCCCATCTGACCCGCAAGCGATGAACCTCGCCATCTTCGATATTAAAATGAGGATGATCTGCTAGCGTATCCTGATGCAGAACATCTTGCGAAATGGCCGTCACTGGGCCAACGATAGGATTTTCCAAATCCCCATCTTTCAATATGGCCAGGTGATCAAGCGGTAGGTCCTCATCTCCTTGTCCAGCATTTTGTCGCGTATCTATTTCTACTCCAAAAGAAGGGCTGATGCCTCGTATGCCCAAATCTGTTCCCAAAGCAGCGGCTCCTCTAGGATCAGCATGTAAGGTAAAAACGACCCCATCGCCACCAATATCTTGATCACCTAAGTATAGACAAAGTTCAAAATCAAAATCCAATAATAAATCAATAAAATCGTCTTCCATCCAGGCTCCTCCTACCTGATGAGGTAAGTTCTTAGTAAGTTGCTGACAGGTATCCTGAGCAGAAGTATTACAACCTTGCTCAGGGCGAGCAACATGCGCTGCATCCCCAACAATTTTGATAAATTCAGGTCCTTGTGACCAAATTGTAGTGGGAAAAAGTAACAAAGGTAGTATCCAAAATTTCAAGAGATTTTGTAGGAGGTAATAGAGCTTATTCATTTTTTATTTTTTGAGGAGGTGAAACCATTAAGGGTCAATGCTTCAATAGCACATACAGTCTAGTACATCGTTGTTCTTATCATTGCAATCATTAATTCGATAAAGGGGCAAATGCATTTTTTGGAAGTGCTTTGGGCGATAGGGAAAATAATAGGGGCGATACTGTCGATCCAGTACGCGAAAACGCTTGCCCAAAAAATCAAAAAACTCTGCTATGGTCAGTAAATTATCCTCTCCCGCTGCGGTGTTGTAAGTGCCTTTTCTGGAACAATCCACTACTCTGGCCTGGTGACCACTAAAAGCCTCTACTGCAACCTGACTGATAAAATTTCGGCCACAAGCTTGTTTGGAACCAGACTTTTCACCCAAAGGAGAAGAAGCAAAAACGACCAGTCGATGGGGATAGCGATCCGCATATTCCTGAGAAGGGCCAAGCGGTTGCTGTTCTATAGCTGATGGAATAGAATAAAATTGATCTTCTATGGTTTGTCCAAAATTACCGCTGTAGCAAGTGCCCAGATAAACAAAAGATCGTTCAAAATAAGTATTGAGAAAGCGCAGTAAATTACCTTTTAGTAAAATGCCATAGTCATTGGGATTATCTGCCGTTGGCATAGTCGACCGAATGGCGATATCATTACTCAGGTTCGCCCCCATTAAGTAATAATCCCAGTCCATTCCATTGCGAACCAATTCCCCATGCCCTGAAAAAGAAATGCTTATATGCGCATTGTTAGCAATCCTTATCCCATTCACTTCTCCATCCAGCAGATCATTAATGAGACCTTGGAGTGTAGCCGTCTGAGTTTGACTTTCACTGGTATAAATACCCAAGGACCTGACGGCTTTATACCACTCTCCAAGTCCTTCGATCCTAAATAATTTATTCATTGCCTGCGCACTATTGGCTGTATGCTTCAAGTCTGAACTGTGAACACCAATATTTAGCGAATACATAATTGGCGCATCAAAATCAATGGTAATGGTCTCTGATGCATTGCCCTTGACGGTAATGTAAATTTGGTTTTTGCCTTTTTTTAAATTGATAGGAAGAATTAAATACCCCTCTCTGCGAGCAATGTACAGTTCCGCTTTTTCCTCTTTGGTCCAATCGTATTTTTTATCATCGACAAAAAGCTGGACCTCTTTACTTCGAATATTTCCCAAGTCCCTGGCTTGGGCTTTGAGATAGAGTGTAAATTTATTCACCCTTAGCCCATCGCTGCTCCGCAGCTCCTTCATATCTTTTTGGCCATAAGCCCAATGGACCAGACGAGGCGACTGGTTTACAAAATCATAAGCATCAGCACGAGGGCCATCAAAGTAATCGAGTAATTCAGATGGGAGTTCAGGGTAAAATGGACCTTTACCAGAAGTCTCAAATTGGAAATAAGAGCCCACATCTAACTCAAAATGCTGGAAATCCATCGACCGTCTTTGATAGCGCTCATAGGCCGCGCAGCCCACCAAGACAAAGCGATAATGGTACATAGAGCGAGGGTAAAAATAGAAGGTGTCGCGAATAGACTGGCCTGGAGGGATGGAGTCCGTATGCTGCGAATAAGGCCCTAGCGCATCCACCAAATCAGGTAACCTAAAAACAGTGTGAACATCAAAAGCGGTAGCTTCCCCAAAATTGCGAATATCAACAATCAACTGAATGCTATCCCCTCGCTCCGCAGGTCGCTCCTCCCCAGCATTAAATAAGCCCTGGGTAATGCGGATCAGCGGCTTGGGCGCCGCCTTGGTCACCAATCGCAATTGCCCATCTGAAGACTGCAATGGCTCCCCCGCCCTATTCTCCACCAGAATCCGAAAATCCCTTCTATCGCTGTGCAAATCCGCCTGCCCTTGCAAATTAAATCTCAGCCATTTGCTTTCACCCGCAGCCAGCGCAGGCAAGACTCGCCCATAGCCCCCTTTCAAGCCAGGAATCCGTCCCCCATCAAAATGCACTTTGGCCACCAAGCCATAAACGGGATAGCGATCTTCATTCCGAATTAGACATTCGATATAACCTGCTGACCTGGCGTGCAAGGTATCCAGCGTATTGACCTTTAGTCTTAGCTTTTCAATAGCCAATTTCACTGGCCGATCTTGATTGATTTTGACTAAGCCCCCTTCTCGCAGAGCCAACAATCGACGATCAAAACCCAAATCATAAGAAGCCCCCGCCAACATAAGATGACCATCGCCAAGTAATTCGCAGACTAGCAGTTGATCATTTCTTTTGGTTTCTAGTTTTTCGCTTTGTTGCCACAGAATATTGACGATTGGATAACGCGATTTTTTCTCGTCTACTTGAATGGCGCAAACAAAGGGTGCTGAAAAGTTTTGCAAGGGATTTTGCATCTTTCCACAAATGATAAAATCGCCTTCTGGAGTGATGATCATATCCGCTGGATAGAATGCTCTATCCTTGGGAAAAGTGGCTTTATTTTTTCCCTTTTCTTCGATCTTGATGATCTTTTCTCGATTAGTACTATCCGCTTTTATTTTTAGCAATCGTAGTTCTTTTCTATTGCTGCTATGCCCCACTAGCCAATAGTGTCCCTGGTGATAGCGCAGTGCACATGTTCCTTTGATTGTGGTCTTTAAATCGAGCCAGTCTTGACTTTCTCTTCTAGCTAAATCCCAGATATAACTACGCTGTTTGCTTAGCTTAGGCGTATTTGAGACGATACAGACGACAGGCTTACCCAAGGCGATACTCAAACCACTGATGTGATAGGTTTCATCCGTTTTTGGCAGGGCTTTATAAAAAGATTTTCCAGTATTGGTCTTGGCTTGATAAGTAAAAATCCAGATGGAATCCCCCGCTTGTCCTGCGATGAGTAATTCGCCATCTGCTCTAACTTTCATGGCTTCAAAACGCGATGGAGCCTTGGGATTTTTCATCCAGGGTGAGCAATCAATCTCTCGAATCTTTCTCCCCAAACCATCTACTTCTATCAACCAATGCCTAATCGTCTTTTCTTTTCGATGCCGTTGATAACCAGCAATGAATAGGGCGTCATCTGGTGTTTGGCCAATGGCCTGACCAACTTCGTCAAAGTCTTTTTTGCCATAGTTTTTCACCGTAGTCGTTTCCCATGATTTTTTCTGATAATGGTATTCAGAAATCGTCAGGAGGGCATTCTCATTTTTTCCTGAGAGGGTCACTTTTCCAGTAGAGGCGACCCGACCATCATTGAGCTGAAGAAGGGCATAATTAAAATCATCGCCACGTACTTTTTCCCTTCGCCAGTCATCCCAAACAATTTCAGGTTGGGCCATTGTGGAGAAAATGGGTATCCAAAAATAAAAGAGCAGACTATAATAGAGGTAGTAATTTTTCATAATATTTGGCTTAGAAACACTTGAGATGCCATCCCAATTTTTGATTGAGTTGTTTGGCTTTTTGTTGATAGCGAATACAGCTCTGGGGATACTCCATTTCCTTAGCATCCAATCGCTGAATATCAAGTAGTAAGCGCTTTGCTCGCTTGCAGTCCTGTTCTTGTAGATAAGCCAGGGCCAGATACCACTTCACCTCATAGCTTTCAAAAAAGTAAGATTTGAGATGAAGATTAAAACATTCCAATAACTCAATGGCTTTTGTACTATTTTGCGCTTGCTCCAATAGGCCAATGGCGTATAAAATCCAGGCATCTTGATCGTGAGGTTCACCTTCCAGGTATTCTTGGATGAGTGGGAGAGATTGGGCGACTGCTCCTTTTTCGTAAGGGGTAAAAGCATCTGTGAAAGACAATTGATTAGCTCCACCTTGTGTGCGTATATCAGCTTGGCGCTTTAGCAGTAAGGCTAGTTTTTGTTGTTCAGGTGCCCATTCTGTAACAGCTACTTGACGAGTGGACTGCCAATTATCTTGGATCAGTTTGGCTGCAGGAATCAGCAATAAGAGACAGGCCGCATAGGCAATCAGTCTAGTCTGCCACAGCTTTCTTATTCTTGCCTCCTTCTTTTTTTTAACCTGTCGCTCTCCTTGTGCCTTTAGCTGCAAGGCGTCTCGCAATATCAGGTGTTGCTCTACTTTTGCTGCAAAATCCCGATCTAAATCCATTCTTTTATGAAGGGCTTTTTGTTTGGGAAAAGGGAGCTTTCCGCTGGTGTAGGTGCGGATATCAGCATCTTGGAGATAATAGCCATCGCGGACCAAATCGCGGTGGAGGGATTGTAGAAAAGCGGGAGTAGAGGCTTGACTTTGAATAAGCGCAAAAGGCTTTTCTTCTGCGATCTGATTCTGAAAAAAGGCATACTCCTCTTGTAGGCGCTGATCTTGAGCCAAGACGCTCTTCAGCGCTTTACCACTTTCATCATCCAAGGTGCGATCGTGGTAAGCACCAAAGAGCGCGATGTAATCATTTCTGTCTAATTTTTTCATTGCTTTAAGCATTAATCATGAGGTAATTTTTTTGAGGACCTACAGCGATGACTGAGGTAGTAATTGCCTTTTCTTATTCCATCTTGTCTATGCTCTTTTCTATGCTCGTTTGGTTGACGATGAGTAAGCCGTGGTCTGGTAATTGTTGGATGGCTTGGGAATAGGCCGCTTCCTTTTGTTGATAAAAATGAAGGGCTTTAGGCAGCTCAAAGAGCGGGAAAGCAGCTACCCATGCATACTTTTTTTGGTATTTTTTCCAAACTTCTGGTTTGACCCAGCAGCGAATGAGCGAGGGTTTTTCTTTTTGTTGAAAAAGGTCATTTCGATCCAGTAAAATCAGTCGACTATCCAACCATTTGTTCAGGTGTTTCAATAAATTACGCATCCACTCCTCTGAGAATTGATAGATGGATAATTTCGTAGCGGACTTTTGATCCAGTGGTTTTTGTTCGTAGGAATTATTTTGTTCGAGTAGGTCTTTAATAGGAGATAATCGACTAATCAGGCTATGGAGATAGCGATTTCCCTTGGCCCTGGTTCGTTCTTCTTTGTTCTTCTCTGTCCCCCTTTCTCGATCAAATACCTGGGCGACCTCTCCCCAGGAAAGGTCATTTTCATAATAGGCCAGGAGGATATCCATCCTTTGGCGCTCTTTGTGATTTTCCTGATCGGCAAGCAGCATGATGCGATAGTAAAGCAATTGGGCCAAAAGGACTTGAAAAGGTCTTTGACGGCCCTTTGAGTTGAGTGGACGAAGATTGGAGGCCGTGCTGTTTTCCCCCTCGCTTTCTTCCTCTGGATAGTATTCCTGGTATTCCACTAGTCGAGAATCACGGTAGTGTTCATTGCGATCCAGGTTGGCTGCAATCCCAATCATATAAGTCATTAGGCTAGAGAAAAATCGAAAATCTGGTTCGCTCATTTTATCAAAGAGGATGCGAAGGGTATCCGTATAAATAGCTTCTGGATAGCGATTATTGCTTTTTTTGATAAAGTCAATTTGAAGGCTTCGCCAGGCGGAGTGATCGCTTTTCATCAATAATTCAATGCTTGCTGCCTCAGGATGATCACTGATCCAATGCACTAATTTTTGGCTTTTTTCCAATAGCACATCAGCCAGTTTCATTGCTTGGTTAGTACTGGCCGTCGCACTGCGTTTTTGGCGAGTCAGGTATTTTTTGAAGACGTATTTCAGCAGTAAGTAGGCATCTCTATCCGTGAGCGTCCCCGTGTAAATTAGTTGTTTTTTTATGGGGGCTAAATGCTTGGTAAGGACTTTCTCAAAGGCCGCTTCCTTGCTTTTTTTGAGCAGTCGTCTTTTGATATTGCCATTGAACTTTTCTCCTCTACGAAGTAGGGTGGCCAATTCATCAGCCAGTTCATTTACTTGTGTTTGAAAAATTTGCTTCGCCTCCTGTTGATTTAGTTCATAAGTACTTTTGAGCGGGGTAGCGATCTCC
>JBCBDH010000033.1:0-19334 GCA_038529855.1 Bacteroidota bacterium
TCTAAACAAACCTCCCTACCAACATATCAACTTAACAACAAAAAATAGATTCTTTACCTGACAAAATCGACGGTGTTCTCGTCCCTTTTGGAAGTTAATACCATTACCTAAAGTAAAAGTGGTTGATCATTTTGTCATGATCAAACCACTTTGTTCCTATCTTTTTATGGATGTTCGTCCTTAGTTCATCATCAACTTCTCGACCACTATCCCGTCTTCAAATCGCGCATGTACCGTGTACATCCCTGGAATCAAATCAGGCACCTGTACCTCAATATGATACTCTCTGATGTTTTGTACATTCGTAATCTGCTTTCCATTCAAGTCAAAAATCTGGAAACCCAGAATTGGCGAACCCGCCTTGGTTGAATGCAGATTGAACTGTTGATGTGCAGGGTTGGGAAAAACTGCTACCCGACCAGGTTCCTTGATGACTTCCTCCGTAGAGGTAAACATATCAGCACAGGGCAGATCTAATACCAAACAAGCTCTTGGTGCCGTATAATTGATTACGGTATCAATATAAATCCGAGCCGTCTCTGGTGTATTGAATGGATTGGCAGCAGAGCCAAAACCACTAGCACCAGGCGTAGTATTATCAATATTAGGATCAGCTGGATCATACCAAGCCCAAGGATCATAGAAGAAGGTTGGGGAAGTCATCGAATACAAGCCCTCGTAATAAGGGGCATTGAGCGAAGCCGCCGCCGCTTTAGCACCATCTGTATAAGGATCGTCGTAGACGCCATTACTGATCTTATCGTTAAAGGTAAATCCACTATCCGCGATGTGCTCGTGGAGATCTCCTCCCCCACTCACCTCTACAATTGGATCACCAGTAGAAGTTACAATAACAACGGCTGTACCATAAGGCGTCAATGGATTATTGACCTCCTGGAAGCTGATCAATGCGGTATTATCCGTAGAGTCCATCCAAGTCAAATCACCCAATGCCCCACCTAGATTAAGGACCAACTGCGCCTTGGACCTAAAGCCTTCGTGAGATAGGTTTTGCAAAGCGGGATTACCCCCAGTACCATCCAAATTGCCCTCAACAGACTCCTGGACAAAAGGTACGCCATCGTCATCTAAGAATTTGAACAATTGAAACTCTTCAGGGCGATTGAGATAGCCTACCGTCAAGGAAGTATAGCCACCAGAGTTATTTCCAGCAACAATCACCTTGCCCGCATCTGCGCGAAAGTTATTGTCTTCCTGGCTGTCGCGGTCAAAGAAGCGAATAGCGGTAGCCTGATCCTGAGCGGCACGGAAAGTTGCTTGAATAATGGATTTGGCTCGATCGACCTGTGTTGGAGCTAAAGGATTCCAGCCCAAACGATAGTTGATAGAAGCACAAACATAGCCTCGCTTGGCAAACTCCCGACACATCTCAATATTGGCCGAATCTCTTTTACTACCAAAAGGCAGGGTATTCAAGCCTTTGGGTAAAAAGCTCCCCGCATGGGCCATAATAACTAGTGGACGAGCCGCTTCTGTATCATCCATTGGCTCGTATACGTCCATCAACAAATCTATCAAGATAGGAGCGCCCGTAAGGACTTCGAAATTTTCCCCATAGATAACATCCTCAGTTACTTTGACATCAAAGATGGGATCTAGATAGCGAACGTTTTGCCCAAATGCCTGTTGGCTAAAGAATAGGCAGAGTAGAAAAAAAGAGAGTAGGTGTTTTTTCATGACAAATTGTTTAGTGAATATTGGTGTTTACTTTTCTTTGAAATCATATAAAACAGAAATATAAGCCATTCGCCCAAGCAATGGGCCGCCATATACCTCATAGTGTAGGTTGTTTAAGATATTGGAGGCGCCCAACTTTATCGTCGAGTGCCAACGAGGGATTCGCCAATTGACCTGCATATCCAGCAAGTCATAAGAGTCGATGACCCCAGTAAACTGAGGTGATCCTTCAAACAAATAGCCCTCTACCCATTTGTAATTGACGCTAAAGCCAACATGTCGCCAGGTGTTGAAGAGGGTCATATCCCTTCCAGAAAAACCGATATTGAATTTGTGTTCTGGCGTATTGAAAGCAGGGATAATTTCATCGTCTGTTTGCGTATTCAATACATTCCAAGAGTAATTCCCTGTAAAGGCCAATTTCTTGTAGTAATAGTTTAATCCCACCGAAAAGCCTTGAGTCGTTACTCGTTCTGTAGAATTGGCCGACACGCGATAAAACTGGACCTCGCGTAGAAATTCAGTCTCATCAAAATCGAGGGTAGCCCCTAAGTTGAAACCCAAAAAGTCCGTATACCAGCTGTAGTAATAAGAAGCATCCAGAAAGACCGAATTATTAAATAAACTGGCCTTATACCCCACTTCTACAGACCTTACCCGCTCTGGTCGCACTGGTGCAACATTAAAGAAATCCAAGGTATCCTTATTGAGATCAGCGTAGTAATCGATCAAAGACTCTGGGGTCACCAATTCATTAAAACCATTGAGGTTACCAATCAAAATAGCTCGCCCTACATCATATAATAAGTATTGATCTAATAAGGTAGGATTTCGGATAGCAGAAGAGAAAGAAAAGCGGAATATGGTATTCTCATCTTTCTTATAAACCACAGACGCAGCTGGTGAAAACAGGTAATCAAAATTCTCATTTTTATCTAAACGCCCCGTGGCTGTCAAGATGACCTTTTCGTCAAATACCCGTTTTTCTACACCAGCAAAAGCCCCAAAAGCATTATTGGTGATCGTGACATCAGCCGTATCGCTAAATATCGTTCCTCTAGAATCGGGAAGAAATTGTCGGAAACTAGCTCCAGCTGTAATCTTAGCAAAATCGGTATCAAAGGTATAAGCCCCCTGTACATGATTGAGCTTTGAACGGCTGTAGAATCGCGTCCCTCCCTGCGCACCAAGATTGGTCGTCGTAATGCTATCAAATAGTTCATTCCAACGATCTGAGCCAGGAACAATGTAGGGCTCATTGGCTGGAGAATTACCTACGCCATCTGCAAAAGCCCGCGCCTCATCATGCCAAATCTGTAGCGAATCACTAAACTCTGCCAGCACAGCGTCAGCAATCGCATAATTAGGGGCATCCTCTCCAAACCAACCTTGGGTAAATTCTGGATCATTGGGATCGGGAAAACCAGGCAAAGCCCATACCCTTGGACGGACATTTTCAATCCAGTAGGCATTATAGTCCTGACTCCAATCATTGTCATCCTTCGCAAATTCTAGCATCTTAAAGGCCGTAAATACGGCATCATAGGTGTTTCCAGAATTTTCATGGGTGCGATAAGCCTGGAAATAAAACTTATCGGGATTTTTGATCTCTGCCTTAAACTGAGCAAAGCGCAAATCCTTAAGACTGTAGCGATTCTCGCCTTGATAGACGGTTGTTCCAGAGCCATAGTTGATCCCAACTAGTGCTTCAACATCATCTGTGATCTTGTAGTGAACAGAACCCGCAGCTTTCAGATTTTCGGTATCATAATCTACCAAATCTGGCTCATTATAGCCCGTTCTGTGGTAAATCCCTAAACCAGGAAAATTCCTTTGTCCAAATAGATCCGTAAAATTATTTTCACCATTGGTCAATCGCTCATCCCCATAGATATTGACGGCATCATAACCACCAGGATTCATCACTCCAACCGTGGCCATTTCATCCAATACCTGATCAGTAGCAGCCAGGTTATTGGCTTCCCAGTCATTGGCGGTGAGGTAGGTGAGATTGACCTTAAAGGCAAATTTGTCATCTAAAAAAGTAGTGGCATAGCGGATGGCTCCTTCAAATAGACTTCGCTCACCGCCTTTGAGCATCACAGAAAGACCTTTGTGGATAAAAGGGCTTTTGGTTTGCATCGAAATCACCCCGTTAAAGGCATTAGGACCATATAGCGCAGAGCTGGCGCCCACGATAAGTTCTACCCGATTGACATCCAATTCTGAGGCACCCGCAAAATTACCAATAGAAAAATTGAGACCAGGCGCCTGGTTATCAATACCATCAATCAACTGCAAAGAGCGCACGGGAGAAGTGCTATTAAAACCTCTGGTATTTACAATCTTAAAACCAATACTGGCCGCCGTTAAATCCACCCCTTTTAAAGCCCCCAATCCGTCGTAAAAGTTGACAGCAGGCGTTTCCTTAATAGCAATAGCATCAAGAGATTCAATAGTCAGTGCCGCTTCTTTTTGCTTTTCTGTGACCCTACTTGCCTTGACTTCTACCACATCTACTGTAATCGCTGACTCTTCCAGACTGATGCGAAGTTTTTTATTGGCTTTTTCAAAGGTAACTTCCTTTTCTTGGTAGCCCGTGTAGGAGATGACAACAGTGATCGGCAATGGATCGCTGATGGCTATTTCAAAATTGCCATCATAATCGGTTACGGTACCACTGGCAGTCCCTTTGATCAAAACAGAAGCTCCAATCAAGGGTTCAGACGTCGTTGCATCGCTTACTTCTCCCTGTATAGTTTGTTGAGCAAATACAGATAAGCTCAGCCCCCAAAATAGAAGCATGAGCAGTTTTTTCCTTAGTCTCATACGATTACTTTAATTAATCTAGTCGGCTGATTATTTGGTTGGCCCTTTTTCCAATAAAATTTAATAACCAGCCTAAGGGTTAAATATAAAATTATATTATGAATTTCATAGCTAATTGAAGAAGGGATTCAAAATTCTGTCAGGGATTTCTTTAAAGAGCACAAGTTTTGGAAAAGAAAGACATCTAATCTTATGAATTTACTTTGCTTCACTTAGTAAATTCCCTCCCAGCGTATCGCAGAAGAGTGATTCAAAGGGAGTGACAACCTTATTCGTTCTAATGTAGGAGTGCACCCCTGACGGCTATTGGGAATCAATGGCCGTTGGGGAACTTTTGGAGAATCCTAAGTCAATAGATTATCTTTGTGAAGAAGACCAAACCAGTCCATCTGATACTGAAGATGTCCTGCCGTCTGTAAACCATTATTAAAACGATACATAAGTCATCTGAAGGATGAAAAACCTACTCCTACTCTTAACAAGCCTCCTGCTCATCGCCTGTGAAGAACAAGCCTCCTCTACCAGCCAAGCGCCTGAAACGACAAAGCCCCAAGCCCCTGCTCCTAGCCAAGTTGCCGCCTATTCCCTCAGCGGCAAAGCCTTCTATGCCCCTACCCCATCCGCTAAACTACTCGAAAAACTAGCGACTCGCCAAAAGGCTTATGAAGCACAGCCCCAAGATGTAGAAGCTTTGATTTGGTATGGTCGATTTTTGGCCTATGCTGGTGATTACAATGCGGCCATAGAACTATACAGCAAGGGAATCGCCCAATTTCCCGAAGATTCGCGGCTTTATCGACATCGAGGACATCGCTACATCAGCAGCCGAAAATTTGAGGCAGCCATCAAGGATTTAACAAAGGCAGGTCAATTAATTGAAGGACAAGAAAATAGTATGGAACCCGATGGGATGCCCAATGCTCAAAACATCCCCGTCAGCTCACGACATGGGAACATCTGGTATCACTTGGGGCTGGCTCATTATCTACAACAGGACATGCCCAAAGCCCTGGCTGCTTATGCGCAATGTCTGGCCAGTACCCAAAATGCCGATAATTTGGTGTCCTCGACCCATTGGTTGTACATGATATCCAGACGGATGGGAGAAGAAAAAAAGGCCCAGCAATATCTGGAAGCCATCCACGACAGTTTGGAAGTCATTGAGAATACAGCTTATCACAAAGCTTGTTTGTTTTACAAAGGAGCGCTACCCCTGGATAGTCTGATGACGGGAGCGGGAGCGACGTCTGGTAATGATGCCCTACATTATGCTATTGGAAATTGGCAGCGGTATAATGGGCAAAAAGAGGAGGCCAAAGCAACTTTTGAGCAGCTTTTGGCTAATGGGCAGTGGAATTCCTTTGGGTATATTGCAGCTGAGGCAGACCTGCAGGCATTGGACAATTAATCGCTCGAATTAGCAGTAGTCTTTGAAGAAGAACTTAATCAACAGGTGATACGTTAGCGTAAAGAATCCTATTTACCTTAATTTTATTGTTAAATTTCGGGCTAAACACAAAATACTGTCTCAGGCGCATACAATATTTTAGATTTCCTTGGGATCGCCTGTGTAAAAAATGGACATATTCAAGCCATCCGCTATCTTGTCCAAAATCTAAATGACCTATGACGCGTGAAGACCTCGCTTTATTCAACGAATTAGTCGAATACCTCCTCCAAGAAGAACAAAATCAACCCGTAGCCAAACCCATTCCCCCTCAGCAGCTCTACGAAAAGCTCGACCTCTCGCTCTCCAGCAAAGGTATAGATACGGAAGGGCTTAGTGCTGCCCTCAAAGATTTACTGCGCTACACCCCCAAAACGGCTAGTAAGCTCTTCTTTAATCAACTCTTTGGTGGTCGGAATAGCAGGGCAGTACTGGGTGATTTATTGGTGGTATTGCTCAATAATAGCATGTATACTTATAAGGTGGCAGGGCCAATGGTTGGGGTGGAAAAGATCATCATTCATCAATTAAATCAAATGCTGGGCTATCCCAATACGGCAGGTGGGACGATTGCTACGGGGGGCTCTATGACCAATTACATGGCCATGCTTATGGCTCGGGATACCTTTGATCCCAATATTAGAACCAAGGGGTATCGAAAACCACTCATTGCCTATACTTCTGCTGATTCCCACTACTCCATTCCCAAAAATGCAGCTTTTATGGGGATTGGTCGAGAGCAAGTGCGACTGGTGCCTACTGATAAACGCGGAGTGATGATGGTATCGGAATTGGAGCGGCAAATCAAGACAGATCTAGCAGCAGGACTAGCGCCTTTCTTTGTAAATGCCACAGCGGGAACAACCGTATTGGGCGCTTTTGATCCCATTCGACCGATTAGTGCGGTATGCAAAAACTACGGATTATGGCTGCATGTAGACGGCGCTTACTGCGGATCCGTTTTATTCAGTAAAAAATACCGTCATTTAATCGACGGTGTAGAACTAACGGACTCCTTCAGTGTCAATGCCCACAAAATGCTGGGAACGCCACTGACTTGCTCCCTCATTATGACCCAAGACAAAAAACACCTCTACGATTCTTTCTCCAATGAGGCCAGCTATCTCTACCAAACTGACGGCGATGACTTTAATTTAGGAAAAACCTCGCTACAGTGTGGTCGCAGAAACGATGCACTCAAGCTTTGGACGCTTTGGAAATCAGTGGGGACCAAGGGTTTGGCAGCAGCAGTCGATCAGCAATTTCACCTGGCAGAAGTCGCCAGAGATTATATTCGCCAGCATCCAGATTATACCCTGTACAGCTATGAGGACTCCATATCCGTCTGTTTTAACTACAAGGGTATTCCCGCCGATCAACTTTGTACGATGTTGTATGAAAAATCAGCCATTATGGTAGGATTTGGTAGTCATGCTAATCAGCAATTTGTGCGTTTGGTGACCATCAATTATGGCAATTCAGCGGAGGACATCCTCTACTTCTTCAAAACACTAGAACAATTTGCAGCGGTTTATCAAGGCGAATTAGTGGCTTAAGGATTTAAGGAGATGTTAAATAGATAACTGGTTAACAATAGCTTAGGTAGACCTGATCGTTTTACAGGCGAAATCAAAACCCTAAAAAGTATGAAAAGGCAATGGCTATTGTTGTCCCTAATCTTGGGGCTATCCTTTACAATTCAAGCCCAAAATGATCCTCTCCCCGCCTCTGATGTCGATTATGACGAGTTTATGCGACTCAGTCAAGAAGTCGATGAATACCGAAAATCTCGATTGATCGATCTACAAACTTTCCAGCAAATGGCGCAGGAAGAAGGCGTTCTTATTTTGGATACCCGCTCCAAATCAGCCTATAAACAAAAACACATCAAAGGCGCTGTCCACCTCAACTTTTCCGATTTCACGGAGAAAAAACTGGCCAAGCTCATCCCTTCGCCCAATACCAAAATCCTTATTTACTGCAATAACAACTTCGAACAAGACCCCATGCATTTCGCGCGTAAAAGCGCTCCCCTCGCTTTGAATATTCCCACTTTTATCAATCTTTATGGCTATGGGTATAAGAATCTGTTTGAATTAGCAGATTTGATTCCAGTGGATGATGATAGGTTGGAGTTTGAAGGGAAGGCTGTGGAGGATTAAGGGAGGGCACAAACTTTGTCCGAAATAGCGTCTATCTGGGCTAGTCACTGCCCATCAAAGTGTTTCACGGCGGCAGGTTCAGTCCAATACTGTACGAAAGATATAGCTACATTCCTCCAATATGTACCTGCTGCAGTCCTTTTCGTCGATCAGAGAAGTAACACTCTAGCGTATAAGTCGAAGAAGTAAAGGCAATTTCCTTCCAGGGGATGTCTTCCTCTTTAAATAGTGCGACTTCCAGACTTTCTATGCCTGGCGAAAAATCAAGTTGGGGCAAGCGGGCGAGGAAATGCATATAAACCTGATTGATACGAGGGATACTGAACAAGGTATGCAGGCCAATCACTTCTACTTTGGTGCAGGCCTCTTCCCAAACTTCTCGCATAGCGCCATCCTCAACGCTTTCTCCATTTTCCAAATAGCCACCTGGAACATTCCAAAAACCCAGGCGAGGTTCGATGGCTCTACGGCAAAGCAAGACCTGGTCTTCCCAAATGGGTAAGCAGCCCGTGACGATATTGGGATTTTGATAATGGATGGTGTTGCAGTTCTCACAAACGTAGCGTTTGATGGAATCGCCTTCGACGGCGCGATAAACAACGGGATGTCCACAATTGCTACAATAATTCATATCACGGTTTGCTTTGTTCTTTGAGGCGTTGGAGAGCTTTGGCCACATCTTCTGGTTGGTCAATGCCAAAAGATTCGTGGGTGGTTTCTCCAACGCTAATGGTATAGCCTTGCTCCAACCAACGCAATTGTTCCAATACTTCTGATTGCTCCAAAGAACTGGGGGGCAGTGCAGCTACCCTAAGTAAGGTTTCCCGTCTGAAGGCATAAAGACCGATGTGGCGGAAATAGGCTTGTGAGCCATCTAGCCAGGATTGCTGTGGTAAATCCCGCTGATAGGGAATGGCCTGGCGGCTAAAATATGCGGCCTGCTGATTGGCTTTGAGGACCACTTTGACGATATTGGGATTGAAAAGATCGCTGGTTTGGCGAATGCGTTTAGCGAGTGTGGCGATTTGAGTGGAGGGGTGCTGGACAAATAAATCCAACAAAATCTGGATATCTGATAACTGGATAAAGGGCTCATCGCCTTGAATATTGACAACCAGATCAATATTTGGCCAATCTTTTGCCACTTCAGCACAGCGGTCTGTACCAGTTTGATGATGGCTTTGGGTCATTTGGACCTGTCCGCCAAAGGCTTTAACGTGTTGGAAAATCGCGTCGTGGTCGGTGGCAACGGTGAGGAAAGTCCATGGAAAATCAGAAATGCGCTCGTAGACGCGTTGAATCAAGGATTTACCACCTAGGTCAGCAAGCGGTTTGCCGGGGAAACGGCTGGAAGCATAACGCGCTGGAATAATGGCAGCGATTTTCATGAACTAGAAGTTATATATTACATCTTTCCCAAAGGTTTATTAATTTTGTAACAATAAAACAAGTATTCGGCTATGAGAAAATTTGTCGTACTGTTTTTGTTGCTGGTTCCAGCGCTGGCCTTTTGTACGGGAGATAGCCTTCGCTACCTTACACCTAAAGATACTATATTTCTCCAACTGGACCTTTTCCAAGAGAAGATATTTGAACATCGTTTGGAAAAGGGACAAACGCTTTATTCCCTAGCTCGTTTTTATGGATTGTCGATGGAGGAATTGTATTATTTCAACCCAGAGGTACAAGAGCAAAATATCCCTATCGGCCAGGTTTTGCGCATTCCTATCCCCAATCGTTCGATTATTCGATATAAAGGAGCGGAATTTGAAGAGAACAAACACATTCCCATTTGTTATATAGTGAAGCCAGGCGACAGTTTGTATGGCATTTCTAAGCGAATTTTCAAAATGCCCATTGACTCTATGGCCAATCGCAATAATATGCCTAGCTACGAGTTAAGTATTGGACAGGTGTTACAGATCGGATGGATGAACATCGATGGTATACCCAGTAAATACCGCAAAAACAGGCTTAGTCCCCAATGGCGCAAAAGTGTGCAACTCCGAGGGACCTATACCCAGCAGGCTGGTGGAAAACGAGAATTTCAGGAACAAGGTGTGGCTTATTGGCAGAAAGACGGCAAGCAAAAGACCGATCTTTATGCCCTTCATCGCAAAGCTCCTCTAAATTCTGTGATCGCCATTAGCAACCCCATGAAGAAACGTACCGTATATGCTAAGGTAATTGGCAGAATTCCGGAAAGCGTCTATGGCGATGAGGTAAAAGTGGTCATCTCTTCCCGTACCGCTAAACTATTAGGTGCCCGCGATGCCCGCTTTTTTGTCAAACTAAAATATTTGCGTTAAGCTGTATTATCATTAAAACCAATCATCCAAAGGCTTATTTTATGTACTACCAAAATATCCTGGAAACTATAGGCGATACTCCACTGGTTAAAATCAACCGGATTGTAGAAGATATCCCTGCGCTGGTATTGTGTAAGGTAGAAACCTTTAATCCCGGACATTCTATCAAAGATCGCATGGCATTAAAGATGCTGGAAGATGCCGAAAAACGCGGCGACATCCAACCTGGCGGCACCATTATCGAATGTACTTCTGGAAATACAGGAATGGGGCTGGCCCTGGCGGCATCTGTAAAAGGCTACCACTGTATTTTCACCACTTCGGATAAACAATCTAAGGAAAAAATTGATCTGCTCAAGGCACATGGCGCAGAAGTCATCGTTTGTCCTACCAATGTAGAACCGGAAGATCCCCGCTCCTACTATTCCGTAGCAGAGCGGCTCAGCAAGGAGATTCCCAATTCCTATTGGTGTAACCAGTACGATAATCTTTCCAACCGAACGGCCCACTACGAATCTACTGGTCCAGAAATCTGGCGACAAACTGAAGGGAAAGTCACTCACCTGGTAGCTGGTGTTGGAACAGGAGGTACCATCTCAGGTACGGGGCGTTATCTCAAGGATCAAAATCCCAATATCAAAGTATGGGGGATTGATACCTATGGCTCCGTTTTCAAAAAGTACCACGAGACTGGTATTTTCGATACCAAGGAGATTTATCCCTATATCACTGAAGGCATTGGAGAGGATATTTTACCCAAAAACGTCGATTTTGATGTGATCGATCTTTTTGAAAAGGTGACGGATAAGGACGGAGCAGTGATGGCTCGACGACTCGCCCGCGAGGAAGGCATTTTACTGGGCTACTCCGCAGGTTCTGCCTTTGCAGGTTTGCTTCAGCTAAAAGATCAATTGACTAAAGACGATATTGTCGTCGTTGTCATCCACGATCACGGCAGCCGCTATGTCGGCAAGGTATTCAATGACGACTGGATGCGCGAAAGAGGTTTTTTGGATGATGAACTCCGCGTCCGCGACCTCATCAACAGAAAGGCCAATAAAAATTTCTTTGCCGTGAAGGATTCCGATCGGCTGAAGGAAGTCATTCAATTGATGAAGGACAATGATATATCTCAGCTTCCAGTGATGCAAAATGGCGATATGGTGGGTTCTATTACAGAAAGTACTGTACTTAAGCATTTATTGGATAATCCTGGGGCCAATAATGATAAAGAAGTGGCCGCTATTATGAATGCAGCTTTTCCTGTGGTAGAAGAAGACCTGAGTTGTAAGCAATTGGCTCGCTACATCAGCAAGGAAGTTCCAGCAGTCATCGCCAAAGACAAGGCTGGCGCATTGCACATACTTACGCAGTATGATATCATACAGGCGGTATAAGTACTAAGTCTTAAGCTATGAATAAATATTACTTCCTCCTGCTTTTACTAGCTTGGAGCATCAATTTGGCTGCACAAGAATCAGATAAAGCCTTTCAGTGGGGACTTAGTGCCCAAGTGGATGTCAATTGGCAGAGCATGGATTCACCTACGCCTCTATTTGAGGGGCGCACAGGCTTTAATAGCCAATTGGGACTGGCCCTTTTGTATGCCATCAATAGGCGATTTAAAATTGCGTCAGGTTTGCGAGTACAACACCTCGCCATTTATCAACGAGATTATACCACCACCTTTGCCTGTGATTATAATATTGCCACGGGTATGACAGATCCCCAAAGTTCCTATATACAGATTGTACTCAATCCTTTGTACCTCAGTGTTCCGATTGCACTGCAATACCGAGTGGGTAAATCTGCTCGGCAATACTTAAAGCTGGGGCTGGCACCCATGATTCGAATAGCCAATTGGGAAAACAGTTCCATTTTTGAATGTGGAGAAGATACAGGTGCGGATGCACTCATTGGAGGCCCGAGTTATGAGTCTTTTCTCATGATGGCTAGTTTGGGAATTGGTTTTGACTTTGAGCTTTTGGGACGAGCCTTATTTTTGGAACCGAGCTTTAGTATGACGCTGGGGCCGGTATACAGAACGATCTTTGATAACAATTTCCGTTTGTGGAATGCAGCGCTGGCTTTTGGTAGTTATTTCTAGGCTTAAAACATCTCTACCTGATTCTTGGCAGGTTCTTCGGTCTCATCCTTAGTCTGCGCTGCTGGTGGAAGATCGGCAAGGATACGTTTGACGACTCTCAGCCTGTGCGTGTATTTTTGCTTGTCTTCATTGAAAATACCAAAATGATCGATGCGGTCGATGCGCACTTGGCCTGAGGCGTGGATAATGCGATTTTCGGGCATCAATAAGCCAACGTGTGTGATGCGGCCCTTTTTGTTCTCAAAGAAAGCCAAATCGGCTGGCTGTGCCATCTCTATAAAGTCGATCAATTTCCCCCGTTCGACCTGCTGAGCAGCATCGCGAGGCAATCCCATTCCGACCATTTTGAAGACAATCTGGGTAAAACCAGAACAATCAATTCCCATTGGCGAACGGCCGCCCCACAGATAGGGCGCATAGAGATAGCGGCGGGCAATCTTTAATATCAATTCAGCGCTTGGCTTCACCTCCAATGGAGAAATGGCCTGACCACTGAAGGTAAAACTAGAACCATTTAAATGAAATTTGATCCCATCGTAATTGGGAAGCGTCGCACCTATGGTCAGGGGTAAACAATGGCCCTCTGCCATAGCCGCCTGTACCAACTCTAAACTATAGGCATACTGCCCGGAATAGCGTTCAAAATCTCGATGATTGATGGCTTTGACTTGCTTGACATCGACCCAACCGATGTAATTGTCCCACAGACAGCGGATTTTGGTCCAACTGCCTTTTTTTTCGAGGAACTCCACCATCTCGCCAAAGAGAAGTTGCGAAACCATTTCGCTTTTATCAGAGGCGCTGCTGCGGATGGGGACCACGCTTAATGGACAAATTCCAAATTCCATAAGGTTGTTTGTGTGTAGTAGCTATCTTGGAATAGCTTTTGAGTTCTGACTATTTAGGCTATTCAAGTCTTGGGCCAAAAATTGCTCTTCAGTATTAACATAATTTCCAAAAATAATAAATCCTGTTAAAAGGCCGTTGAGCTAATGCGATTTTGTTATAAATTTGTACCGACTTACCTTTGCCGTGCTTTTGAAATATCCGAAAATATGATGAAAAGATCTACTTTGTTCGCTATAGCTTTTCTTATGCTGACTGCTTTGTCGGCTCAAGACAAGCATTTCACTCAGTTTTATGCCTCTCCCCTCACCCTCAATCCTGCGCTTACTGGCGCTTATAATGGTCGGTTTCGGGTCGCCTCCATTTATAGAGATCAGTGGCGAGGTGCTTTGGAAAGTCCCTATGTGACCTTTGCCAGTGCAGTGGATGTACGTTGGGATGTGGAGTTTGACTCTCGCTATAAGGATGCATTTGCCATAGGGCTGCTATTCTTTAATGATAAGGTAGGCGGTATCGACTTTTCTACCAATCAACTCGCCCTTTCAGCCGCTTTTCACAAAGGCTTGGATTACGACAAAAAGCAATTTTTATCGCTAGGTATCCAGGGAGGTTTGGCCCAGCGAAATATCAATTACGAGGACCTAACCTTTGATGATCAATTTAATGACATCAATAGCTTTGATCAGGCAACTCGCGAAAACCTGCCGGAAAACAATTTTTCTTTTTCCGATTTTAATGTGGGTTTGAACTATACCTTTACCCCCAAACAAGATATGTCCTTTTTTGCTGGGCTGGCCTTACACCACTTCCTGCAACCTCAATTGTCTTTCTATTCTGAAGAAGATGGCGGAGACAGCAAGCTTTATATGAAAATCTCTGGCCAACTCAGTGCTCAGGTGCCACTCAGCGACCGTGTTTCCATTATTCCAAGAGCTTTATTTGCTCAGCAAGGCCCACACCTAGAAATCAATGTAGGTTCTAACCTTCGCTACAAACTCACCGATTATAATGGCAATGCCTTACAATTTGGTAGCTGGGTTCGTCCAGTGACTACAGAGGATGAAAGCTTTGCAATAGATGCTTTAATCGTTATGTTTGGTTTCGAAATTGGGAGTGTCTTGGTGGGTGCTAGTTATGACATTAATCTAGACGATGTATCCACTTTTAAACAGGGACAAAATGCCATTGAGTTTTCCTTGACCTATTTGGGAAGTTATGACGATGAGTCAATTTTATGTCCGAGTTTCTAAATCCCTTGCTACTGCCTGCCGCTAAGGGCTAGAAGCAGCAACAAGGGCTAGAAAATTAATGGCTATTATTATTGACTTTGTTTGACGAAAGCGGCTTCATAAGTGTGGTCGCGGTATTGGGTAACCATGTGATAGAGGCCGTCCAATTCGTTGCTCATATCTACACATTCCAGAGAGAGATTCATCTCCATACTTTTCACCATAGTCGCTCCTCTGAATATAAAGACCTCCAGGCGATTGGTCGAAGGATCAATATCGCTAATGGGTCTTGGGGAGATAGTGCTAAAATCGACGGGTCTATTCACCTCTTCTCCCAGTAATTTACCTACAAAAAGACAGGTTTGCCCATTGGTCGGATTGGGGGAAAGAAACAGCGGGCCATCTCCTTCACATTCATCAGTATAAATAGTGGTACTGGCTGATTTTTGACCTCCACAGGGCGAAGTAACGCTTAGGGTGGCCTCGATTGGTGTTGGTGTCAGGGTATTGGCGTAGACAGCAGTTGCCGTAGAGGTATTGGGTGATGCGCCAACAAACTCCCACAGGAAAGTGGTGCCAGGCGGATAGCTATTTTCATTAGCTAATTCAAACCTAACGGTAGCTGCAACATCATTGCAAATGATGATTTCTGTATTGATAAGCGGATGAGGAATCGAGGCACCCTGTACTACCGTCACCGTTCCTTCGATTTTGGGAAAACATGGTCCATCTTCTATGATGGCAATAAAATGATAAGTCCCAGGCGGGGTTTCCTCACCCACTTCTACATTGATACGGTGTGGACCATCGATGGATGTACTCAATAAATCAAAGCCTTTGGGCAGTAGCCAAGTCACCGTATTATCATAGGGAAGTACATTATTAATTTCGATAGAAAAAATCTCCTCATTACACAGGACGCCTGGATCAGACAGCGTCATGGACAATGGCATGGTTGGACACAAAACTGGATTGAAGACATAAAGGTCTTCCGATAAATCACCAAATCCAACACAGACGTTATTATTGGGATTGCATTCGCAATTGAGGGAAAAACCATGATAGGTAAAAAAATAGCTGGGATCAGAACCAACTTCATTTCGCCAGGGGGCAGAGGCCAGCACATTGCCAGGATCACAATTGTAATTGTCACAGCCAAATTGTACCCCATTGGGAAAAGCCTGTGGATCATTTCGACGATCCCAAAGACCATCATCCAGACTTAAGACATCAATCAATTCATAGCGCTCCGTATGGGCAACATCCGTAATGGCCGCCTTTGTCGGGGTGATACCAGGCAGATAGAGGATGGAAGTCGTACTGGTTGGATCACAGCGACGTCCTTCGTCCTCCGCATCATCGGGATTGTGAAAAAGCGCATGAGTCCCCGCTGCTACGCCAATATTAGTATGGGTTCTGCCCCAATCAATATAAGGATCAGAATCGGCAACCAGAGATAAATCATTGGCACAATTCTGAAAATAGACATGGCCATGTCGACTTACGCTCACCCCAACGGCCAGGTCTTCTGCTACATCATCTGGGCTTTCGGGTCGAGCGACAATGAGGATGACCTTATCCGCATCTCCCTCATGCTGCCCGCCTCGACAAAAGATTGTTGAATTTTTTGTGTAATCCCTTCCCCAGTAAAGTGTGTATTCGATAAACCAATGCTTATCCGTCCAAATCACATGGTAGTAAACGGCGGGAAACATATCATTGAGGTCACTAGTAAGAAAAGCATGATCCCAATTATTACGGGTATTCCAGTCGCCATCGTAATTGGCCTGGACGATTCGATCGGCATTACCATCTTCTGATTTATCCGCTGTTTGACTGACCCACTGTCGAATTCTGGGGGCAAAGGTTCGGGCCAAATTGCGATTGCATTCGGCAAAATCGAGAAAGGTGCCAGGCGTCTCATAGCACAATTCCTGAGCTTGACTTAAAGGGGAAAAAGCCATGATAAAAATGAGAAATCCATAATGGTTTAGCCTTCTCAGCCATTTCATTTTTTGTTGTTTACTTGTAATCATCATATTAATCAAATTTTAGTTGACATAGCTGAACTGTAAGTACCTTAGTCATCATCGTAAACACCATTGGTATACAGCAATTTGAAGTCAAAACAGCAAGCTGCTATGACCTGGGCAGTGGGCTATAAATAAGTGCAAGCAATTATTTGTAGCCGTCAATTGGTTCCGATGATTTATCTGAAATGTGGGTAGTGAAACAGAACGGTTAAATTTCAAATAGGCTGCCGTTCATTTTCTGACCCTTGAAGCGATTGGATAATAGGGTCCTGTATATTTTTTCTGAAAACGAATAAATAGGCCCATTGTTCACCATTGATTTAAATTGGACCTGTTCTTAGTCTTTACTAGTCAGCAAATTCCTTTTCCTCATCTACTTTACAAGGTGCATCCAATTCCATCCTGGTTTCGTCATTCGTGATAAGCCAATAGTCATTGAGTAGGGAGGAATAACAGATTTTAATGTTCAAATCAGTTAAGCGACTCGGCAAATCCCGAGTGGCCTTGGTCCAATCTAAATAGACAAGAACGACCTTTTCATTGGGGGTGATGATTTCGTCTTTGATCCCATTGGATTGCATGATGCCATAATTGATGGTATCCTCTTCCAGAGAATAAGCATCTGCCACCTGTAGCCAAGTATCAAAATATTGCTGATCATTAAAAACCTGGAAAGAATTGATCTTGGCTAAGCCCGTTCCATTATTTTTGATACGAATCCCAAAGCCTTCTGAATTGTAAAACTCACTGATGGTCAAATAGGGAAACAAAGAAACTTTCTGCTGAGAACGCATCAATCGAACTTCCTGAATAGAAACAACGAGCGCACAAAGGCTAATGACTACCGCTGTTGAAGCGATAATCAAATTCATATTGAGCTTCTTTTGCCAATTTGCCATGGCCTTGATTTTTTATTTGATGGTTTAAGATCAATTATCTGTTGTTTGCCGCTAGGTGGCCATCGTCAAATCTACCCCACTGACGTATTTAGAGCTTTTGGTTTGACGAAAGGGAAGATGTTGCATAATGGCGTCAACATCATTGTCTAAATGGGCATCGTATTTTAGTTCAGTAACAATTGAGGGATCTTCAATAGAAAAATAGGTAAACTGTAAAGTCTTCAACAGCGAACAATAACGCAAATGCTCATCAATCGTAATCCGATAGCGGCCATCGCTTGTCCCATAATAGGAACGGCGATAAGCATTGAGCAAAACCGGGTGCAGTACCATATGCGGAAACAAGCGGCGAATCTGCTCCTTCAGCGGCCGCAATTGATTGAGCTCGAAAGGCGCTACATTCATCGACTCTTTATAACCAAGCTGATTGCTTTTAATTTTGATTTCCAGTTTGGGCGATTGGACCTGATGCGGATCATCTCCATACCAACGAACGCGGTATTTTTTACGAGAAGCAATACCCATCACGTTTTCCTTGTAGGCCGTCAGTCCTGGTGTATCGAAGTAGATATTATTGATCTGCCGATCGGGATAAATCTTTCGAAAGGAGGCTGGATGAAGGCGAATGACTTCTTCGACCAAGGATTTACTAATCTCCTCTACTTTGTATTTTCTTTCGTAACGCATGTTGAATTATTCTCGCTTAGTAGGCTGCCAAGTCCCGCTTTTAATCCCTTTTCTATACCGCACATAGCCAGCCAATAAGGCGACATTCATAATAATGAAATAACTCAGATTCCGCAAAAGTAACCAGTGGATAGATCCCAATCGACACATATAATCCAGCAAAGGCACCAAAATTAAACCCGAAAGGATCAATCCAAAAACATAGGCATAAAACGGATGACCCAAGGCCCACAATCCTCCACTGGCCAGGGTGGCGAAGATAATAAAGAAGGGCCCTAGCCAACGCAGCACTTTATGGGAGAAAAAAGCAAAACCCAAGGCATCAAAAGGTAAACGCAGACAGTGGCGAAAGGTGCGCAGGTTTTGAAAATTACCAGCCGAAATACGGGATTTTCGACGATACTCCTCTCGAATATCATGAGAAACGGCCTCAAAACAAACGGCCTTAGGCTCATGAATCGCCAAACCACCTTGCTCAAAAGCCTTCATAGTAATGTAAAAGTCATCGACGAGAAAATTGGTTGGCACTGGATGGTAATGCGTAGACCGAAGCGCATAACAGCCCCCAAAAGGACCAATCATCTTCCCCCAAAGCAGCCCCTCGCGATACTTAATGCGCAGCTCCGAACTAACATACTGACTCTCTGAACGAGAAATCCCTGCCGTCTTCAATCCCGTACTTACCATTCGCGAGTCGACCATCATGATCTCGGGATGCTTAAAATGACGAACCATTTGTCGTATACAGTCCACCTCTAGCATTACACTAGCATCTGTCATCAAATAAACTTGATTGGCATTTGGAGAATGTCTCTTGGAAAGCGCTTCCACCAAGCTATTGATCACACCAGGCTTTCCCTGCCGTTGGCTAAAAGGATAGAAATGAATAAAGGTATGCTTTGCCGCATATCGCTCAATAATGGCATTGGTTTGATCAGAAGAACGATCCGAGCCGATATAGATTTGATATTTAGCCTTTGGATAGTCAACACCAAGTAAAGATCGTAGCTTTTCTTCTATCACTTTCTCCTCATTATACACTGCCATCAGCACCGTGACCAATGGCCAATCCTTCACTCCGTCCTCAT